>JAMNZY010000190.1 GCA_023622055.1 Bacillota bacterium | reverse complement strand
ACTGTTTCCGAAATTACTCAGTAATAAATAAATTCTTCATAGATTTTGTATAAATAATCTCTGCCGTTTTTATCCGCATCGTAGGCTGCCTCAGCCTTTTCCAGGTACTCTATGGATTTGTCGTGATCGTGCCCAAACATCCAGAAATATAAGCCAGCTTTATTCCAATAGTCTTTTTGCTCTAATTCTTTTAGTACTTCAAATCTGTCTCTGTCCGGTTCATAAAATGGAATTTCTCTTTTCAGCTCATCATACTTTTTCATTATCTCTTCTTCCAACTCTGCAACTCTCTTAAAGTATTCGTCTGTGCCGTATTCAAAACCTTCAAGTTCTGCAATAATGTCTACACTATAGAGTTCCTGCACCATTTGACGATCCAATTCAAAAGCCTTAAATTCAGCTACATATATTTTATCCAGCTCGGTAGGAGGATTTAGATACATCTCTTCAGGCATAAAAGTTGCCACATAATCGCCGTCACTGCTAGAGCCAATGGTAAAAGTATATGTCTCGGGATTTGCAAAAAAGTCCATATTATATGCGATTTCCTTCAGCACATTTGTCATTATAACTGCAGTAGCCCCTCGGGTAATATTATCTTTAGGCCTAAATGTTCCATCAGGAAACCCGCTGATAATCCCATTGTCCACAAGGCTGACGATTTCATAGTAAAGCTTATAATCTGGTGCAATGTCTGCAAACTTAATGCCTCGGCTTCTAACCGCAGGAGCCGTAAAAGCTATTGTAACGAGAGCAGCTTCCTCACGGGTGATGGGTTGATTTGGGGAGAAGCTCGGTCCGGGAAATATTTTCTCAAATAAACCCGGAACCTTCTTATCACAAAAATTCTTTATCCAAGCCACATAATTTTTGGACCAATGACCTTCTAAATCATTATAAGGCAGCTCATACTCTACAGTTGAAAAGCTTTGCAAAAATTCCCTGCGTTCATTTTCTCTAAAATCATAGAAATTAAAATACCCCATACTATCGGGAATATCTTCAGTAACAATGCTATCATCTAAAACGCATACAGTTTTAAACAAAGATGTCAAATATTCAGCCCGTGTAACTTGATTGTCAGTTTTAAAGGTCTTATCTGGATATCCTGATAAGATCTCCAAGTTTACCAGTGCTGCAATAGATTCACTTGCCCAATGATTGCCAATATCAGTAAGTTCATAAGCAGGAGGCACATAAGCCATGTCTGCTGCTGCAGCATAAATTGGTATTACATTGGTCAACACAAGGGATAGGACGATAAATAATACAGTTGATTTGCGCAATTCTACATCTCCTTTTTGTTTTTCATCGACAACCATTAATAGAATTTTTAAATCAACGATTGCCACTAACAAATATTCTACAAAATGTCATTAGTTCCTTCTTTATCCTTTATTAATTTCCAGGCACAAAAATTCCTTATGAAATGCTAAGCAAATCAACGTACTAACCCTCAGTCACCCCATCATACATTTGACCATGTATTCAAAGCTGACATTCTTAATATCCCATTTTCTCGCAGGACAATTCACAATTTCATATGGGATACCCAAATCATTAACAAATCGAGTAAATTTTTCATCAAACCACGGAGGGGACCATGCACCCGATCTGCATATGTGAATTATCGACACTTCAATATCTTTATCCAAGTCATCAAAATCCCAATATCTGATGTTATACATGCTGTTTAACGCCTGGAAATACTCTGGTTTTTCTGATGTATACGGACTATAAATTATATGCGCTTCTTTGATTATTTTTTCCTTTAATAGTTTACCAAGCCAATTGGAACAGTTAACTTCAAAGTTAAGGGATGAAAGTCCACCATATCCCAGATCAGCATGGGAATCAAACAGGTAAACTATATCGCAGTTATTTTCTTTTGCTATATTATAAGACAGAGCATGGGAGTCTGAAACATAAACTTTTATATCTTTAACAAATTTAAAGTGTTCCTTTATTTTTTTCCAGAATTTATGTAACTCAGGAGATAACTGAAATGACTTCTGGATATCCCTTCCCCGCAGTTTTGCTTGGATATATCTTTTATACCAAAGGTCCACGAGATTTTTATGATTTTCTAAATAGGAACCCCATCTGCCTTCTTTTATGTGGATAAAATAGTCCCAGTCAATTGATAATAAGCACTTTGCCATTTTATCACTTCCTGAATGGAACTATAATCCACAACTATGTTTTTAAATAATAAATTATTCTACTATTTTGGCCTTCATCTTTTCTATAAGCTCAAGTACTCCTGCTTCAATTTTTTTCAGGTCTTCTTTCTTTGGCGCTCCTTCAAACTCCACAGATTCAATGAAATCCCAGTTCATCTTATTTCTTTCCATTATTTCCTTCAGCTCCTTTTCTGCACCGCCGGACCATCCGTAAGACCCAAATCTAAATGCCATCTTACCTGTAATCCTCTTTCTGCCAAGCTCATTTAATGCTGCTGCAACGGGCGGAAAAAGCTTGTACTCATAAGTAGGTGCTGCAATAATTATCCCTGCAGATTTAAAAACCGTTGCCACCATTTCACTATCACTGTCCTGGGGCATTTCAATCATATTGTATTTGATCCCTTCTCTTTTCAGCACGCTTTCAACAAAATCAACTGCTTTTGCCGTCATACCATACATGGAGCCCCACAATATAGTGACTTCATTTTTGCCTGCCCCTTCAGCGTATTGGGCAAACCTAGTATAATCATCTATGATTTTTTGAGGATTTTCTCTATACACCGGTCCATGGCCAGGGGCAATAATATTTATTTCAAGGGTTTTTGCTTTCTCAATGGCCTTTCTCAGGCTAGGTGTAAAAGTTGTCATTACATTTGAATAATACCTTATTCCTTCAAATTCAAAGAAGTCTATGTCTTCAGGTGTCAGTTCATCATCAAAACAATTCTCTCCCATCCTGCCAAATGCTCCAAACATATCACATGAAAAGAGAATTTTTGTATCTCTTTCATAGGTGTACATGGTGTCTGGCCAGTGAACATTTGGCACCGGATGAAAACTCAACACCTTGCCCTTTCCCAGGTCTAATGTATCTCCTTCTTTTACAATCCTTATTTTGTCTTCCCCATAAAATGAGGCTACTATCTTCGCAGCTTTATCAGTACATACTATTGTAAAATCATCTTTAATCTTTTGGAAATTTGAAATCCACCCGGAATGGTCCGGTTCCATGTGATTGACAATCAAATATTCGATACTTTTAGGATCAACGCCTATTTCTTCTAAATTTTTATAAAGGCTTTCAGGTACCCCATCCCAACCAATTACACCATCAATTATTGCAGTCTTTTCTCCCTGAACGATATAGGAGTTTAAAGTCACTCCATTGGCAATCTCCCAAATTCCCTCAAACAGTATATCCTCCACATTCATAGTAAGCATATGTATTCCGTCCGCAATTTTTAGCTTCTTCATACTTTTTCCTCCTTGAATGTATAATAAAACTAATGAACCGTACTCACCATAATGGACAAGGCATATATAAATATTATACATTATTTTCAAATATATCGAAATGATTAATCAACAGAAATCTTCTGTATGAGCAAAGTATAAAAAGCTGTCCTTGTATTAAGAATATCAAGTTTGTTATAATAATATTAAAAATATAATGGCAACAATTGGTGCCTAGGAGGGTGGTTTCATGTCTTGTTACTATATTATCGGGGTTCGAATGGACAACAGAATTGACAATGCAGTAAAATTTCAGGAGACCCTTACAAAAAACGGATGTAAGATTAAGGCACGTTTGGGATTGCATGAAGTAAGTGAAGATGTATGTGCAAATGACGGGGTTATAGTGTTGCAGCCCTGTGGCAGTAAAGAAGATGTTGAAGCATTGGTTGAAGAACTAAACAGCCTGGAAGGGGTAACGGCAAAGTATATTGATTTAAACTAGCCTTCATAACAAGGTCAGTCTAATGAGAACAGAACAAACCACCCGTTTTACGGGTGGTTATTTTATCATCAGTTTCGCAGGTATGCAGTTGTCTATATTGCATCAAACTCCAAAGTAACAACGCGATTTCGTCCCATATCTTTTGCTTTGTAAAGGGCATCATCTGCCATTTTTAATGCTTTTTCAAGATCGTTGATACCATAAGTATGACTGCGGATTGCCGCTACTCCAATACTTACCGTAAAGCGTATTTCCTGCTTCCCGTAAATCACCTTTCTCCTGGCTACAGCTTCTCGAAACTTTTCCGCTACCTTTTTCGATTCTGCCAGAGAAGCATTTTTTAAGACCACAGCAAATTCTTCCCCTCCTATGCGCCCAGCAATATCTATTTTTCGAAAACTTGTCTTTATAATGTTTCCAATTTCACGAATTACTGCATCTCCTGCCCCATGGCCAAAGCTATCGTTGATGGTCTTAAAATTATCCAAATCCATAATGAGCAATGATAGTTCCTCATTATTCTTTTGGGCCAAAGCATATGCCTTTTGGGCCAAATTCATAAACTCTGCCCGATTAAAGAGGCCGCTTAAAGAATCTGTGGTAGCTAAATACTTTAGTTTCTCCTGAATCTTCCTTTTTTCTGTAACATCAATGATTGATTTAAGTATTCTCATCTTTCCATCATTTTGATCTCCCAGCGGCACCACATCAATTTCAAAAAATCGTTCTTCCCCATTTATTACCACAGAAAAATCACAGCTATCTTCACTTTCAAAAATCTCCAGCAGCTTTGGCTCTCCATCAAGAATTTGCTCTATGGGGTAATTATTCAATGAAATGTCTAATGCTTTAAAAAACCTCTC
>JAMNZY010000027.1 GCA_023622055.1 Bacillota bacterium | reverse complement strand
ACCTCTGAACCTTTTTGGCCGAAGTAAAGACCACCTGTCAATTCACGGACTATCATGATATCAAGGTCATGACCCAGAACTTCTTCCTTAATGGGAGAAGCATTGATTAAGGCCTTAAAAAGAGCTACAGGCCTTAAATTGGCATAAAGTCCAAGGTCTTTTCTTAGTTTTAAAATTGCCTGCTCAGGTCTTCTCTCTTTAGGCAGATGATCCCATTTCTGCCCGCCTACTGCCCCGAATAAAATCCCGTCGCTGTTTTTGCAAAGCTCAAGGACCTCTTTGGTAATTGGAACGCCACAGTCTTCTATGGAAGCACCGCCAACTAAACCTTCTTTAAATTGAAATTTAATATTATACTTGTGTTCTACTGCTTTTAAAACCTTAACTGCTTCCCTTACTATTTCAGGTCCGATGCCGTCTCCCGGCAAAAGGGCTATTGTGTACATCTATTATCCACCTTCTTTGCATAACTTAAAAGACCGCCGGCACTTATTATTTCATTTATAAATTCGGGAAACGGTTTGGCCCTATAAGTTTTACCTGTCGCCAAGTTGGTTATTGTACCTTTGTCTGTGTCAACTTCCAGTTTATCACCACTTGTTATTTCCTCAAGGGAATCTTCACATTCCAAAATCGGCAAACCTATATTGATGGCATTCCTGTAAAATATCCGGGCAAAGGATTTTGCAATGACACAGCTGATACCTGTGGATTTTATGGCTAAAGGTGCATGTTCCCGGGAACTGCCGCACCCGAAATTTTTCCCGGCTACTATGATATCACCTCTACTTACTTTCTTTGAAAAATCCGGGTCAATATCCTCCATACAATGTGCGGCCAGTTCATTAGGATCTGTTGTATTTAGATAACGGGCAGGAATAATTACATCGGTATCTATATTATCTTCAAAAGTCCATACCTTCCCCCTAAACTTCATCTAGGCCACCTCCTGTGGATGAGTTATTTCTCCTTTTATAGCAGAAGCTGCTGCAACAGCGGGATTTGACAAGAAAACTTCGCTTTCAGGATGGCCCATCCTGCCAACAAAATTTCTGTTGGTTGTGGCTACTGCCCTTTCACCTTTGGCCAGAATACCCATATAACCTCCAAGGCAAGGTCCACAGGTGGGAGTGCTCACTACAGCACCAGCTTGGATGAAGATTTCGGTAATTCCCTCTTTTATCATATCTTGATAGACTTGCTGTGTAGCTGGAATTACTATCAATCTCACATAGGGATGCACCTTGTGGCCTTTAATTACCTCGGCAGCCATCCTCATGTCTTCCAATCTGCCATTTGTGCATGAGCCTATGACAACTTGATCGATAGCAATACCTTGGGCTTCTTCAACATCAACTACATTTTCAGGAAGGTGAGGAAGGGCAATTTTAGGCCCGATTTTCTCCACATTGTAATCGATTATTTCCGAGTAATGGGCATCTTCGTCACTTTTAAACACATCAAACGACCGTTTGGCTCTTTTTTTCACATATTCCAGTGTCACATCATCTGGTTCCATGATTCCGTTTTTGCCACCGGCTTCAATGGCCATATTGGTCATGGTAAACCGCTCATCCATAGTAAGATACGAAAGGGCCTCACCGGTAAATTCCATGGCTTTGTATAATGCTCCATCTACACCGATGTCACCTATAGTGTGTAAAATTAAGTCTTTTCCGGTGACCCAGGGATTTAGTTTTCCGTGATAGATGAATTTCATTGTTTCAGGCACTTTAAACCAGCATTTTCCTGTTATCATGGCAAAAGCCAAATCTGTAGAGCCAACTCCCGTGGAAAAGGCTCCCAATGCACCATAAGTGCATGTGTGGGAATCGGCACCTATAACTACATCTCCCGGAAGTACTATCCCCTGCTCTGGCAAAAGGGCATGCTCTATTCCCATGCGGCCAACTTCATAGTAGTGGACAATCTCGTGTTCCTTTGCAAAATCCCTCAAGATTTTGCAAAGTTCAGCGGATTTTATATCTTTATTTGGTGCAAAATGGTCGGGAATAAGGGCAATTTTTTCTCTATCAAAGACTTTTTCAGCACCGGCTTTTCTAAATTCTTCTATGGCAACGGGGCCGGTTATGTCATTGGCCAAAGCCATATCCACATTCACCATTATGAGTTCTCCTGGCTCAACAAAGCTTTTACCTGCATGTTTTGCCAGAATTTTTTCTGTTATAGTCATTCCCATGTAAAATCACCACCTAAGTTTTGCTGTATCCGCCGTTGTACAATATTTTGTTTAGGGCATTGGCATAAGCTATGGCACTTGCCTCTATAATATCGGTGCTCAATCCTCGCCCTAGAAAAGTCCTGCCTTCCTTTTCCACCTTCACGGTTACCTCGCCCAAGGCATCTTTGCCTCCTGAAACAGATCTGATGGAATAGTCCACTAGTTTACAGCTTATATTGCATGCCCTGTCCAGGGCCTTATATACGGCATCTATGGGGCCGTCACCTGTTGACGCTTCTTCAAAGGTTTCCTCATTTAACTTAACTCTGACAGTAGCAGTAGCAATAGACTTGTTGCCTGTAGAAACTTGAAAGTAATCTAATTCAATGTGCTGAGGCAGTTTAATCACTTGGTCTTCTACAATTGCTTCAATATCCATATCTGTTATGTCTTTCTTTTTGTCTGCCAAGTCTTTAAACCGCTCAAAGGCTTTATTTAATTCATCTTGGGAGAGTTCATACCCCAGCTCTTTTAATCTCTGGGCAAAAGCATGCCTGCCTGAGTGTTTGCCCAGCACCAATTTGTTCGTTGTCAGTCCTATTGACTCTGGGCTCATAATTTCATAAGTGGATTTTTCAGCAAGTACTCCGTGTTGGTGAATTCCTGATTCATGAGCAAAAGCATTGGCACCCACAATTGCCTTATTTGGTTGAATGGCTACTCCCGTCAGAGTACTTATTATTTTGCTGGTGCGGTAAATTTGTTTGGTGTTTATACTGTGTGTGACACCATAGAAATCCCTACGGGTATCCAGGGCCATTACCACTTCTTCTAAGGCAGCGTTGCCAGCTCGTTCACCAAGGCCGTTTACTGCACATTCTATCTGGGTGGCACCAGCAGCCACTGCTTCTAAGGAATTGGCTACTGCCATGCCTAAATCATCATGGCAGTGGACACTGACTTTTACAGTTTCAATTTTAGGCACTTTTTCCATCAACGTCCTTATCAGGTTGCCAAATTCTTTTGGAGTTGTATAGCCAACGGTATCAGGAACATTTATAACAGTTGCTCCCGCTTCTATGGCAGCAGCATAAAGTCTGCAGAGAAACTCCACATCTGACCTGGATGCATCTTCTGCTGAAAATTCCACATCTTCTACGTATGATTTAGCTCTCTTTACGGCGGCTACTGCCGCTTCTAAAACTTGCTCTTCCGTCATTTTCAGTTTATATTTCATGTGAATTGGCGATGAAGCTATAAATGTGTGAATTCGAGGTCTTTCTGCAGCCTTCAAGGCCTCTGCTGCATAGTCTATATCTTTAAAGTTTGCCCGGGCCAGTGCTGCTATGACTGGCCCTTTTACATTTTCGGCAATGGCTTTTACAGCATTAAAATCCCCTTTTGAAGCTATGGGAAATCCCGCTTCAATTACATCTACTGAAAGTCTTTCTAGTTGTCTAGCTATTTCCAGCTTCTCTGCCACATTCAATGATATGCCGGGCGTTTGTTCGCCATCCCTCAATGTGGTATCAAAAATCTCTATTTTTCTGGGCATCTGCTATACCCCCTTACTCCTTTTACTCAGTCAATATTAATGGTACTTTTAAGCCAAGGCATCATACTTCTCAATTCTTTGCCTACTTTTTCTATTGGATGTTCAGCTTCCTTAGCCTGGATAGCCCTAAATACTGGTCTGCCGGCTTGGTTTTCTAAAATCCATTCCTTGGCAAATTTTCCTGTGATAATTTCATCAAGGACTTTTTTCATTTCTTTACGGGTCTCTTCGGTAATTATCCTCTTCCCCACAGTAAAGTCTCCATATTTGGCAGTATCGCTGACAGAATACCTCATTAGGCTAAGACCGCCTTCATACATTAAGTCAACAATTAATTTCAACTCATGGAGACATTCAAAATACGCTATTTCAGGCTGAAAACCTGCTTCTACTAAAGTTTCAAATCCAGCTTTAACAAGTTCGGATACGCCGCCACATAAGACACACTGCTCTCCAAACAGGTCTGACTGAGTTTCCTCAGTAAAGGTAGTTTCTATTACCCCAGCTCTAGTCCCTCCTATGCCTTTTGCATAGGCCAGTGCAATGTCTTTAGCCTTGCCTGTATAGTCTTGTTCCACCGCTAATAAACAGGGAACACCTCCGCCTTGCTCGTAAGTCCTCCTGACAAGATGACCTGGACCCTTTGGCGCTATCATAAACACATCCACATATTCAGGCGGAACAATTTGACTGTAGACAATTGCAAAACCATGGGCAAAAGCCAATGCGTCCCCTTTTTTCAGATATGGTTTTATTTCCTTTTCATAAACCTGACCTTGGATATGGTCCGGAATTAGTATCATTATTATATCTGCTTCATCAGCTGCTTCGCTGACAGTCTTTACTTCAAGGCCTGCCTCTTGGGCTGTTTTCCATGATTTACTGCCTTCATAAAGCCCTACAACCACATCAATGCCGCTGTCTTTTAAGTTTAAGGCATGACCGTGACCTTGGCTTCCATAGCCAATAATTGCCACTTTCTTTCCCTTCAGTAATTGTAAATCAGCATCGTTGTCATAATACATTTTTGCCATGTTAACATTCCTCCTCAATTTTTAT
>JAMNZY010000153.1 GCA_023622055.1 Bacillota bacterium | reverse complement strand
GTAACTTGCTGAAAATATGTCCAACTGTTTTTACCATGATAGACTTGTCCTATTATGCAGTCTGGGCTTCCTCTTCCAAAACTTTTAAAAACAGTTCTACTAGAAAAGGGTCAAATTGGGTTCCGGCACATCTCTTAAGTTCGGCAATGGCTTCTTCATGGCTCATGGCAGCTCGGTAAGGTCTGTCCTTTGTCATGGCGTCATAAGCGTCAACAATGGCCAGTATACGGCATTCTATTGGAATTTCCTCTCCTTTAATGCCCAGGGGATAGCCATTGCCGTCCCACCACTCGTGGTGCATCAATATCCAATCAGATATATGGGCCAGTTCCGGAGATGAAACAGCAATGCGGTGGCCAATTTCCGTATGCCGCTGCATTATCAATCTTTCCTCATGGGTCAAGGGACCTTTTTTAAACAGTATCATATCTGGCACTCCTACTTTTCCAATATCATGGAATATGGCAAGGAGTTTAATGTCATCAATTTGCCGTTGACTCATATTCAACATTTTAGCTAGCTTGGCTGCCAAGCTTTGAGTCCTGAGAGAATGGCCCTGTGTAATTATATCCCGGGCTTCCAACATATTGACAAGAGTTTTTATTATGCTGCTTTTTTTACTTCTGCCGTGATGAAGTTTTTCTCGGTACATATTGTTTTCTGCTGTTTTTTGGGCTTCCTTGATATCGGTGTTTATATTTTCCACCATGGCATAGCCTATGGAAACATATAGGGGAAATGGAACGCCCTGCACCTTTCTCCCATTAGTGTTCCTACGGATTTTATCAATGATTTTTTCTGCCGTATATTTATCCGTATGTGGCATAATTATAGCAAATTCGTCTCCGGTTGCGTATGGACTTTTTTATACTTTTTGCAGTGGCTTTTATAAAGGCATCTCCTGCTGCATGGCCGAAAGTGTCATTTATCATTTTTAGGCCGTCTATATCACAAATTGCCACAACAAAGGGATAAGGTTGGGATTTTTGCAATTCCTTAAGTTTTTCGTCATACACCATTCTATTGTAAAGGCCTGTAAGGTAATCATGGCTACTCAATCGCTTGAGTTCCTCTTCAAAGGCCTTTCGCTGGGTAATATCCCGGCATATGCTTAAAATCACCTGCTGTCCCTGCAATATGCCGCCTACGGCATTGACCTCCACAGGAAAAGTACTGCCGTCTTTGCGACGATGCACTGTTTCAAATCTTAAATTGTTCAAAGCTTGTTTCATCTGCATTTCAACTTCTTCTATATCCGATTCAGCTCTTAAGTCTTGAACTGTTAAGTTGAGAAGTTCCTGGACTTCATAGCCGTAAGCCTTTACTAGCGTTTCAACATCTCTTGAGAACGTATTCGGTCTGATATATCATGGGCGATGACGGAGATACCCAAAAAACTTCCATAATCATCAATCACCGGAGATATGGATATCATTAAATCCACTCTACTTCCGTCTTTTCTTAGGCGCACCGTTTCATAGTGTATGGGGCTTTTTTCAAAAAGAGCCCTTGAAATGTATTCCCTTATTTCATGGTGGCGCTCCTTGGGAGTTAAAATATATGCAGATTTGCCTAGAATTTCTTCAGCTTTATAGCCGTATATTTTTTCAGCACCTTTGTTCCAACTGGTGATATTATATTCCAGGTCCAAACTGAAAATGGCTTCATGGGAGGACTCTACTATAAAAGCCAACTGCTCTCTGGATCTTTCCACTTCTCTCTGCTGGGTTATATCTCTAAACACTAAAACTACGCCTACGATTTCTCCTGTCCTATTTTTAATGGGCGCTGCTGAATCCGCAATGGAAATTATGCTGCCGTCCTTTTGGACAAGGCAAGTGTGATTGGCCAGGCCCTTTACAATCCCCTCGTCAATTACTTTTTTTATTGGAATTTCTGCGGGTTTCCCAGTATACTCGTTTATAATATTAAATATCTGGCTTATATGCTTACCTACCGCTTCTGATTGGCTGTACCCCGTCAATTCTTGAGCAACGGGATTAATAAACTGCACAAATCCCTTCACATCTGTAGTTATAACACCATCGCCAATGCTTTCAAAAGCTACTCTAAACCGCTCATGCTGTTGCCT
>JAMNZY010000225.1 GCA_023622055.1 Bacillota bacterium | reverse complement strand
GTGAGGTAGGTCAATCAGGCCTCTATTGTATAACTCATGAATTGAACTTTCCATGGTCTGCATTCCGTATTTGCTTCCCGTCTGTATTGAGGAGTAAATCTGGTGGGTTTTTCCTTCCCTTATCAAGTTTTTAATAGCCGGTGTAGTTATCATCACTTCCAAACTCCCACTAGGGTATTTGCCAGTTGGATTCTTATCTGTTGCTGCTGATGTGGCGGAAACACGTGGATGATCCTATCAACAGTCTGAGAAGCACTGCTGGTGTGTAAAGTTGAGAGCACTAGATGGCCTGTTTCTGCAGCTGTTATTGCCGTGGAAATGGTCTCAAAATCTCGCATTTCTCCTACTAGTATCACGTCTGGATCCTGTCTTAATGCTCCTCTCAGGGCTGCTGGAAAATTTTTAAAGTCTGTTCCCATTTCCCGCTGATTTACGATACTTTTTTTGTGTCTGTGCAAAAACTCAATGGGGTCTTCCAGAGTTATTATGTGGCAGTTTCGCCGAGAGTTAATTAGATCTATCATTGACGCAAGAGTGGTAGATTTGCCGCTGCCGGCTGGCCCAGTAACTAAAATAAGACCTCTTTTCTCCTGTGCCAATGTTTTTATAACAGGAGGCAAATTGAGCTCTTCCAGAGATGGTATGTGGTAGGGAATCAGCCTAATGGCAAGGCTAATTGAGCCTCCCTGCTTAAAAGCATTTACTCTAAACCTGCCTATTTGTTCAAGAGACAGTGAAAAGTCCACTTGACCTTCTTCCTTGAGCAAGGTCTTTTGTTCATGGCTTAATATTTCTTCAGCTAAAATTTTAGTGACTTTCGGTGTTATGATGTTCTCTTCCGTAAACACCAGTTTCCCGTATATGCGCAGGACGGGAGGTGCACCGGCTGTCAAATGCAAATCGGATGCATTGTTTTTAACAGCCATTTCCAACAAGCTATTAATTGTAACCATGAACACAATTCCCCTTAGCCGATTTTTGAAAAGGCTAATTTGCTTTTTAATTTGTAATATATACTAATATCAGCTATTTTTCAACATTTGTGAACCGGTTGACACAAATAAAAACCCCCTAAGGTGAACAGATATGCTGTTCCCCTAGGGGTATAAGTCATTTTGCTGTTTAATTTACCATCCCCGCTCGGCATAGCGGTCCTGTAGTTTATCCATTTCCAAACTTTCCATTGCTTCGCCCAGGTCTTCAGATATTTTGGCCAACACATCAGGATTGTTATAATTTTTGACTGCTTCTACTATGGCTTTTGCTCTCTTTTCAGGATTTTCAGATTTGAAGATGCCTGACCCTACAAATACTCCATCACAGCCTAGCTGCATTAAAAGAGCAGCATCGGCAGGAGTCGCAATACCTCCCGCTGCAAAGTTTAATACCGGCAGCTTTCCTGTTTCTGCAACCTGTTTTACCAATTCAAAGGGTGCTCCCATTTCCTTTGCTACACTCATAAGTTCTGCTTTAGGTGTATTAGAGAGCTTTCGTATTTGGCCTAGGACTGTCCGAATATGTTTCACAGCTTCTACTACGTTGCCGGTGCCCGCCTCACCTTTTGTGCGTATCATAGAGGCACCTTCTCCTATGCGCCGCAGAGCTTCAGCCAGATTTCTCGCGCCGCATACGAAAGGTGTTTTAAATTGGGTTTTGTCAATGTGAAAGGACTCATCAGCAGGGGTCAGCACTTCGCTCTCATCTATGTAGTCAACTCCCAAAGCCTCCAAAATTTGCGCTTCTACAAAATGACCAATTCGGCATTTGGCCATCACCGGAATAGATACAGATTCCTTTATGGCTTTGATGATTTTAGGATCTGACATGCGGGCAACTCCCCCTTGTTTCCTGATATCAGCAGGAACCCGCTCCAAAGCCATGACAGCTACCGCCCCTGCTTCTTCGGCGATTTTGGCCTGTTCAGGAGTAGTAACGTCCATTATGACTCCACCTTTGAGCTTCTCATTGATTTGATTTGACATAAACTTTCCCTCCTGTTTTCACCATTTTAATAATGTGGTATAATAAGTGTATGGATACAAAAATTACATAGTACGGTTTTTAGTTATACGTACAATATTATGTCACTTGGATAAGTGTTTGTCAATACACTTTTATAATATTTGATTTGGAGGCGAATATGGATAGGATTGTATCGATACATTTGGATCGTTCATCAAGTACACCTCTTTATATGCAGATTTATGAGGGTATAGCTAACTTAATTGAAAAGGGCGCAATTTCTTATGGCGAAAAACTTCCCCCTATTCGCCAAATGGCATCTTTTTTTAATGTTAATACAGTTACAGTTGTCAATGCTTATAAACAACTGGAAATGCAAGGCTTTGTAAAATCTCGCATGGGCAGCGGCACATATGTGAGTTTCCTTCCTGAAAAAAAGAATTTTGATGAATTTCCTACAGTAGAAGGAGTCGCAAGCTTTTCTCAGGAAACCGACAACTCAATGGCAGATGCTGCATCTCACATAAAATTTGATTTTGCCGGTGCTTCAATTTCTCCTAAGTATTTTCCTGTGAAAGATTTTAAAGATGTGGTTAATGAAGTTTTAGACAGAGACGGCGGGTATGCGTTGGAATATCAGGAAAGCAGCGGCTATCAGCCCCTTAGAGAGTCAATTAAGGAATTTATGAAAATAGAGCATGATCTACTAGTACCTTTTGAAGAGATACAGATAGTGTCAGGGGCGCAACAAGGCATAGATATTTTGGCAAAAGCTTTTTTGAATTTCGGTGACGTGGTATATGTGGAAGCACCTACATATCCCGGAGCTATCAACGCCTTTAGGTCACGAGGTGCCCACATTGTGGAAATCAATATGGAAGAAGACGGAATAGATTTAAATGTTTTGAAAAAGCACCTGGCGCAAAATCCACCAAAACTTTTTTACACCATGCCGGTCTTTCAAAATCCCACCGGCTATTCTTACAGCAGCAAAAAAAAGCAAGAGCTGATAGCTCTTGCCAAAAAGCACAATTTTTATATAATTGAAGACGACCATATAAGTGACCTTTACTACCGTGAAAAACCTGTTCTACTAAAGGCTCTCGATGATGGGGATAAGGTGCTTTATATAAAAAGTTTTTCAAAGTTGTTTTTGCCGGGCCTCCGCTTAGCTTTTCTATGGGTGCCTGAGATCTATTCTGATAAAACTGCTCTGGCCAAGTATTCATCAGATATATCTTCTTCTGGATTTTTTCAGAGGGCATTAGACCTTTTTCTGAGAAAAGGACTTTGGTGTAAACATGTAAGGCGCCTACGTAAAGTGTTTTTTGAAAAGTGGCAGAAAACCCATGAAGCCCTTGCAATGCACATGCCCCAGGAAGTAAAGTATAATATTCCGGAAGGCGGCCATTTCTTTTGGCTGCAACTGCCCAACGGCTATTACTCAATGCATTTGTATGAATTAGCCTTAAAAGAAGGTGTTTCTATAATGCCTGGAAATCTGTTTTACCTGAGCCAAAAACCTACAGAGGGCTTTAGGTTAAGCTTTGCACAGATTTCTGTCCAAAGTATCGACGTGGGAATCCAGAAGCTTTCTGAATGTATAAAACAACAAATTCAAAATACCTACACCATTATCCAAGGTCCTGATGAGCGACCATTGCTGTAAAGTAATAATATTTGTTGGAAACTATGCTTGGTTTTTATCCAAATAAGGAGAGAGATTGGTTCTGGCGCTGCCCACGTGATCTATCACTGCTTTTTCGGCAGCATCTGGGTCTCGGGATTTCAATGCCTCATATATGCGGCGGTGCTCCTCGAGAGAATAGCGAGCCCTGCCGCCAGTCTTTACAGAAACTAATCTGGCTCGCTGTGTAAAGTGATGGAAATTGGTGAGGACTGATTCCAGTGGCCGGCTGTTACTGGCTTTAAATATTATGTCGTGAAATCTTGTGTCCAATTCTGATAGTTTTTCCACATTTCCCTTTTCAGTAAAAAACTCCATGAGATCCAAAATATCCTTCAGTTCTTTTAGCTGCTCATCGGAGATTTTTTCCGCAGCCCACCTTGCCGCCAGCCCTTCTATCATTTTTCGTATTTCATAGATGTCTTCCACATCTTGCAATGTCACACCTTCCACCACAACGCCCTTATTGGGGATACTAGTTACCAGACCCTCCAGTTCCAACTGTCTAATGGCTTCCCTTATTGGTGTTCGGCTGACTCCCAACTCTTTTGCCAACTTCATCTCAATTAAGCTATCTCCCGGCTTGTAGACGCCATCTAGTATAGCATTTTTCAAGTGATGATATATCTTAGACCTAAGGGAGTAGCCTGTATCCTGGTAATCGGATAGCATTTATAAAACCTCCCTGATAATTACCGAAGTTATATTTTTATTTTACTATACATTCCATTTTTTTTAAAGGGATTCATGTATCAATGTATATGTTCTCTATAGTTTCAGCCATGTTTTCCTTTATCTTACAGGAAGGAAAATTGTCTAAATATTTTATGCACCTGGTAAGGAAGCGATTGCAGTATTGAGCAGCTTTATTTACTGCTGCTTTTTTTAATTGAGCAACACAAATTTCATTTTCTGCTGTCCAATTACCATCCCTCAACTGACCATTTTTAATATACGAAAAAATGGCATGGGGGTTTTGAGGCTTTGTCATTTTTAAAAGCAAAATCATAGGTAGTGTTATTGTGCCCTGATCTAAATCTGAGGCTGGCTTTTTTAAATGCTGCTCATCACCCATGAAATCCATTATATCATCTCGAATTTGATAAGCTTTGCCTAAATCTTGACCCATCTTTACAAGGAGTTTTACCTTATCATCAGGTAATTTTCCGGTGCAGGCTCCTGCGAAGCAGCTAAGGGACGTAAGGGATGCAGTCTTATATGTTATCCTGACCATGTAGTCTTTTACACTTGTTGTAAAGTCAAAGGCCTGCCGCTGCTGCTTAATTTCTCCTTCTACCATTAGAGCATAAAAATAGTCTCCAAGTAAAAGGGCCTTATCCCTACCATATAAGGCGTTAATTGAAGGCTTGCCCCGTCTTATCTCGCCTTCATCTAGTATATCGTCATGGACTAGGGCTGACATGTGAAGTATCTCAACACCGGCTGCAGCCCTGTACAACTCATCCATATCCACGTTCTCGGGATTTTCTATCAGGCCGCAAAATAAAGTAAGCCTTGGTCTGAGCATTTTGCCCTGATTTTGAGCAAAATACATAGCCATTTCTCGTAGCATAAAGTCTTTTGTATCTATTGCATTTAACATATAGTCTTTTACATTTTGCAGCATATACTCCAAGCCTTCAGGCAACCCATCGACTTCCTCTCTTAAATCTTGATATGATAAATTTTGTCAGAACAGTAGGGTGCTATACCAGTATCGCAAAAACTATGCTGTTTATAACAATAGCAGCAATGCTAATAAGCTGCTTTT
>JAMNZY010000189.1 GCA_023622055.1 Bacillota bacterium | reverse complement strand
CTAAAAGAGCAGGGAATAGATGCATTAGTGTTAGGATGCACTCATTTTCCCCATTTAAAAACTGTAATAGGAAAGGTTATGGGAGAAGGTGTTGAGCTGGTAGACCCTGCTGAAGAGACAGCTAAGGAAGTTTTCCAGATTTTAAGTGAGAAAAACCTACTTAGGCAGGAAGAAACACCGGCAACTTATCGGTATTTTGTAAGCAGCAATCCGGAAAAGTTTGCCCGGGTTGGAGAAAAGCTTCTAGAAAGACCCATTGAACCAATTAGTGTAATTGACCCCAGCAAATACTGATTATGTACATATAAAAAGAACAGGTCCTCTAAACCTGTTCTTTTTTGTTCAGCTTAAGACAAAAACTTATAGGCTATTGATGCCATCATGGATATGCCGGTGAGCATGGCATCTTCATCAAAGTTGTAGAGACTATTGTGAGCCAATGGGACAATGCCCTTTTCCTCATTTTTGCCACCTAGGAAGAAATACGCCCCTGGAACTTTTTCCTGGAAAAAGGAAAAGTCTTCAGAACCCATGACAGGTTTGCTAAGTTTTATGACTTTATCTTCACCCAGAAGCTGTTTTCCCACTTCCTCAACTACATCAACTGCTTTATCGTCATTGATAACCGGCGGCAGGCAGTAGTCGTAGTTAAATTCATATGAGGCACCGGCACTTTCTGTTATGCCCTTTATTGTCCTTTCCACAAGTTTCGGGACTTTTTCCCGGGTTTCCTTGCTCAAGGTCCTCACCGTAAAGGAAAACTTAACCTCATCGGCAATGACATTAGGGGCAGTGCCACCTGATATATGTCCTACACTTATTACTGCCGGTTCTAAAACGTCTATTTGACGGCTGACTACTGTTTGCAGTGCCATTATGGACTGAGCTGCAATAACACAAGCGTCTACTGCCTTGTGAGGCTGTGAGCCGTGACCGGCTTTACCTTTTATGGTCACATAACCGTAATCTGCACTTGCCATCATAGGCCCACTTAATACGCCGATATAGCCGGTATCTAAGGTTGGCCATATGTGAAGGCCAAAAATGGCGTCTACATCATCCACTACCCCTTCTTGGCACATCAATGTGGCTCCCCCGTGGGATAATTCTTCTGCCGGCTGAAATATAAATTTCACGCGGCCTTTCAGCTTTGATTTCATGGATGACAACAGCTTTGCAACTAGCAGCAGCATGGCAGTATGGCCATCATGGCCACAGGCATGCATTACGCCAGGGTTTTCTGATGCAAAATCAAGGCCTGTTTCTTCTTGAATTGGGAGAGCATCCATATCAGCTCTCAGGGCAACTGTCTTCCCGGGATGATCTCCATTGAGTATTGCCACTACTCCCGTTTTGCCCACGCCTTCGGCAACCTCTAGGTTTAAAGCCCGCAAATAATCTGCAATCACCTTTGCCGTGCGAACTTCTTTAAAGCCCAGTTCCGGGTGCCTGTGAAAGTCACGGCGCAGCTTTACGGCTTCTGGGAACAGCTTTTCTGCTTCCTGTCTTATATAAGCCAACACATCATTCATTAAATCACCTCAAAGTTAGTGGAAAATTTACAAGAATATAGGGGCACCGGGTCCTACTGGTAGGCCCAGCAAGAACCAAATTATAAATAGAATTATCCAGAATACTCCCATTATCAAAGAGTAGGGAATCAAGAGGGAAATTAAAGTTCCCATTCCAATATTCTCGTCATACTGCTTGGCATATCCCAGCAAAATGGCAAAGTATGGCATAAGCGGTGTTATGGGGTTTGTGATGGAGTCTCCTATTCTATATGCCAGCTGAGTAAATGCCGGATTATAACCTAACAACATCAGCATGGGAACAAATATTGAAGATAAAATGCCCCATTTTGCAGATGCACTGGGAATAAAGATGTTTATAATAGTGCTGATTAAAATAAATCCAATTAACATGCCAAGGCCTGTAAGGCCGATATTTTGTAGAAACTCGGCTCCCTTAATGGCGATAATCGGGCCTAAATTGCTCCAGGTAAAGTATGCCAAGAACTGAGATGCAACAAAGGCTAAAGCTAAAAATGAACCAAGTTCCGCCATTGATTTGCTGATCATGGCAGAGATATCCTGGGTAGATTTTATGCTACCGGAGGCATATCCGTATGCCAAGCCGGGTATTAAAAACAGCAACATGGTAATGGGTATTATACTGTCAATAAAGGGGGATATAGCAAGACCTCCTGTTTCCGGATGCCTAAGCACAGCATTTGGAGGAAGCGTCAGTAGTGCAAGGATAGCAACGTAAACCAATGTGGCAATACCCGCAGCTCTAAGACCCCGCCGTTCTGTATCTGTAATGGGTTCATTTGAAACACTTTCCCCTGTGTAAACCCCTAAGCGAGGTTCAACTATTTTGTTATTTACATAAGTTGATACAGGAATAAATATGACAGTTGAAGCAACCAAAAAGAACCAGTTATTGGCAGGATTTGTAACATAGTTGGGATCGATCAGCTGAGCAGCTTTTTGTGTGAATCCTGTTGCCAAGGCATCAGTCATGGTAACCAAGACATTTGCGGAAAATCCACCTAAACAGGCTCCATAAGCTAAAACCATGCCTGCCAGGGGATGGCGTTTTAAACTCAAAAATATAACCGCTGCAAGGGGCGGCAGTACTATGGGTCCGCAGTCACCGGCACCGTTGCTAATTACTGCAATAAAGGTGATGATGGGCACCAACAGTGAAGCCGGTGTTCCTGCAACTGCTGAACGCATGAGAGCATTTATGAGGCCACCTTTCTCGGCAATGCCTACACCCACCATGGTTACTAGCACAAGGCCAAGAGGTGGAAAACTACTAAAGTTGCTCACCATATTGGTAAGCATCCGCACTAAACCGTCTCTATTTAGGAGACTGACAGCTTTAATGGTTTCATTGGTACCGGGATTTACCGCTTGTAAACCAGCAGATTCAGCAATCCAAGATAAAACCAATATTAGTGCACAAAGGAGTGTGAAAAAAATCACAGGGTCCGGCAATTTATTGCCTACAACTTCAATAATGTCTAGAAACCTGTTAAAAAGACTACTGCGGGACTGTTGGGTTTTAAGTTCTTTTTCCATGTTTTAAATTTTGCCTCCTTTTTACAGTGATATTTTAATTCGTTAAAGTATTAAACTTGCACCTTCTTTTGATTATACTACTCAGATTTTACAATTGCAAATTTTGTACTAATTTCTTATAAAACACATGGGTCTCATGGCCTTGAAAACCACTACTGAAGCAGACTTTTGTCCTTTTACTAAAGGACATAAAAACATTTGACAATACATATTTCCTGTGATATATTTATAAAAATTAAATAATCGAAACAATGCAGACCTTTAAATCTGGTCCAGCGAGGCCGGCAAGGTTAAACGCATTTGGTAACTTTTACTTTGCGACTTATAGGGATACGAATGCCTTTTTCCGCCTCGGAAAAAGGCATTTTTTAAAATATGCATAGCCCTGTTTAAGTTGTATAAAACCCCCTGTACACCAAAAAACCCTGCCCTCCTGGGCAGGGTTTTTTGCTAAAACTAAGCTTTGAAGGGAGGAGCTTTATGCTCAGCAAAAAACACCTTTTGGGCCTTGAGGATGTCCAAAAATCCGACATTGAACTTATTTTGAAGACAGCAGAATCCTTTAAAGAGATTATGGATAGAGATGTAAAAAAGGTTCCCACACTTCGAGGAAAATCCATAGTAAATCTGTTTTACGAGCCCAGCACCAGAACTCGCACCTCCTTTGAGTTGGCAGGCAAATACTTAAGTGCCGACACCATCAACTTTACCTCTTCAGCCAGCAGTGTGCGAAAAGGTGAAACATTAAAAGACACTGCCAAAACTTTAGAGATGATGGGCGTAGATGCCATAGTTATAAGGCACAGCAGTTCCGGAGCGGCAAAGTATTTATCCCGCCATGTTACAGCTTCAGTGATAAATGCCGGTGACGGTACCCATGAACATCCCACTCAAGCGCTGCTGGACATGCTCACAGTAAAGGAAAAAAAGGGCACCCTGTCAGGCCTTAAAGTGGCCATTTTCGGGGACATCCTCCACAGCCGAGTGGCCAGGTCCAATATTTTCGGCTTTACAAAAATGGGCTCTGAGGTTTATGTGGCAGGTCCCAGCACTTTAATGCCTCCCAACATTGAAGAAATGGGGGCAAAGCCTGTAAAGACCATTGAAGAGGCCATTGAAGGTGCCGATGTTGTAATGGCCCTTCGAATACAGCTGGAGCGACAGCAAAAAGGCCTCTTTCCCACTATCCGGGAATACGCCAAGTTTTTCGGCTTAAATAAGGACAAGTTGGCTTTGGCCAAGCCTAATGCTATCTTACTTCATCCAGGCCCCGTAAACAGGGGAATTGAACTGACATCAGAAGTAATCGACGGCAGTCAGTCTGTCATAAACCAGCAGGTAAAAAGCGGTGTTGCCGTGCGAATGGCCGTATTATATCACCTGATAGGAGGCAGCCGAAAATGAAAAAGGTTTTAAAGGGTGCAAGGGTTTTAGACCCCAGTCAAAAAATAGATGGCATAAAGGATATTCTCATAGTTGACGGGCATATTGCCGATATAAAAGAAGAGATTGAAATAAGTGGCGCAGAAGTCATAGACCTTTCGGGAAAGATAGTCACACCGGGTTTAATAGATATCCACGCTCATTTTAGAGAGCCCGGCTATGAATACAAGGAAGATATAGAGTCAGGCAGCATGAGTGCAGCGGCAGGAGGCTTTACTGCCGTAGCATGTATGCCAAATACCAATCCTCCCCTGGACAACAGTGCCCTCATTGAATATGTAGACATGGCCCAGGCAGGGGCAGTGGCCTTTTCTGATGACGGAAAGCCGGTGGCAAGCAGTTCTTTGATGAGAAAGGCCATGGTCTATGCTGCCATGTTCGACAAAGTTATCATCGACCATTGTGAAGACCCCACCCTTTTTGAAGGGGGCCAGATAAATGAAGGCCGAGTGTCCACACTGCTGGGCTTGGCAGGGATACCAAAGGCTGCCGAAGAGATAATGGTGGCAAGAGACATTTTACTGGCCAAGGAAATGCAAACCCCGGTTCACATAGCCCACATAAGCACAAAAGGTTCAGTGGAACTGTTGCGGTGGGCAAAAAGGGAAGGTGTGAGAGCTACCTGTGAAGTTACACCTCATCATCTTACTCTCACAGAGGAAGCTGTCTTAGGCTTTGATACAAATGCAAAAGTAAATCCCCCTCTCAGGACCCAAGAAGACATAGATGCTCTACTGGAAGGTTTAAAAGACGGCACCATTGATGCTATAGCCACAGACCATGCACCTCACCATTTTGATGAAAAGGATTTGGAATTTGACAAAGCTGCTTTTGGCATGGTAGGCCTTGAAACTGCCCTGGGAGTTATATTGACAAAAGTAGTTGAAGAAAAGGACATTCCCATAAATACGGTAATTGAAAAAATGACCATAGGCCCTGCCAAAGTATTGGGCCTTGAACTGGGAACACTAAAAATCGGAGTGCCTGCAGATATAACGGTGATAGATATCAATAAGGAATGGACAGTTGACAAAGACAAGTTTTTCTCAAAAGGCAGAAATACTCCCTTCCATGGCTTTAAATTAAAAGGCAAGGCAGTCATGACAATAGTTGATGGCAAAGTAACATATTCTGAAATCTGATGAATAAATATGCATAAACCTATTGAAATAACCAAAGTACAGTGGTAAAATATACAAAACAGTGAATAAATATTCACCACCTAGCCTTTCAGGAAGGAGATTTTTTATGCCAAAAGACAAGAGCATTAAAAAGATTATGGTTATAGGTTCTGGGCCAATTGTCATTGGCCAGGCGGCAGAATTCGACTATGCCGGCACCCAAGCTTGTCTATCTCTCAGAGAAGAAGGTTATGAGGTAATTTTAATTAACAGCAATCCTGCAACAATTATGACTGATTCCCATGTAGCGGATAAAGTATATATAGAGCCCCTTACCCTGGAATTTGCAGCCAAGATTTTGCGCCGGGAAAAGCCCGATGGCCTTTTGCCCACATTGGGAGGCCAAGTGGGACTAAACCTGGCTGTGGAACTGGCGGAAAAAGGCATTTTGCAAAGGGAAGGCGTAAAGCTCTTGGGGACGCCCCTTACCTCCATAAAAAAGGCAGAAGACCGGGAACTTTTCAAAAAACTCATGGAGGAAATCAGTGAACCGGTGCCCCACAGCCGCATAGTTCACAGTGTAGAAGAAGCTAGAGCCTTTGCCGAGGAAGTAGGCCTGCCTTTAATCGTTCGACCTGCCTACACCCTAGGTGGCACTGGAGGAGGTGTGGCTACCACTGAAGAAGAATTAATGGAAATAACCCACAATGGCCTAAGGCTCAGTCGCATACATCAAGTTCTCTTGGAAAAGAGCTTGCTGGGCATGAAAGAAATCGAGTTTGAAATTATTCGGGACAGAAAAGATCAGTGTATATGCGTATGTGCCATGGAGAACATAGACCCTGTGGGAATTCACACAGGTGACAGTGTGGTGGTAGCTCCTACCCAAACCCTAACTGAATCTGAATATGAAAAACTAAAAAAGGCATCCTTTAAAATCATTCGGGCATTGGGCATAGAAGGGGGCTGCAATGTGCAGTTTGCCTTGGATCCCTCCACAGGCGACTACTATGTCATTGAAGTAAACCCCCGGGTGAGCCGCTCCAGTGCTTTGGCTTCCAAAGCTGCCGGCTACCCAATTGCAAAGGTCACTGCCAAAATTGCAACTGGCCTTGCTCTAGATGAAATAAAAAATCCTGTCAGCGGCTCTGGCAGCGCCTACTACGAGCCAGTGATGGACTATGTGGTGGTAAAAATGCCCCGCTGGCCCTTTGACAAGTTCACCGATGCCGATAGAATTTTAGGCACCCAAATGAAGGCTACCGGTGAGGTTATGGCCATAGACAAGAACCTGGAAGGAGCCCTTATGAAGGCTGCCAGGTCATTGGAACAAGGCCTCATAGGTCTTCAGCTAAAAGGCCTGGAAAAAGCAGATATAGATACAATTAAATCTAAGATTACAAAAGCCACCGATGAGCGGCTTTTTGCCGTAGCTGAAGGCCTGCGCCGAGGATTAGATATAGATGAGATACATGATTTGAGCAAAATCCACAAGACTTTCCTAGAGAAGATACAGAATATCGTCAATATGGAAAGGCGCTTGGCAGAAGAACCCCTCACACCAGAGCTTTTAAGAGAAGCTAAGATCCTGCAGTTTCCAGACAGGCTCATTGCCAATTTAGCTGGGAAAAAAGAAGAGGATATAAAAGCTTTAAGAAAAACCCAGGAAATTTTACCCGCTTACCAGGCGGTAAACACTTGCCCATCAGCTTTTTCAACACCTTTGCCCTACTTCTACTCCTCTTTTGAGGGGAAAACTAAAGAACTGGCAGAAGAAAAGCCCACTGTTATCATATTGGGTTCCGGCCCTATACGCATAGGCCAGGGTATCGAATTTGACTACTGCTCTGTTCACTCAGTATGGGCAGCAAAAGAAGCAGGATATAGAACCGTAATTATCAACAACAACCCGGAAACAGTCAGCACTGATTTTAACACGGCAGATTGCTTGTACTTTGAGCCCCTTTATATTGAAGATGTAATGGCCATCATTGAGAGGGAAAAGCCTGTGGGAGTTATTGTGCAGTTTGGAGGCCAAACTGCCATCAACCTGGCTGCAGCTTTGGAAAAGCACGGAGTAAAGATTTTAGGAACTGATGTAAAGTCCATTGACTTGGCAGAGGATCGGGAAAAATTTGACCAGCTGCTCAGTGAGCTGGGAATTTTGCGGCCTAAAGCATGTGCCGTCCGCAGTGTAGACGAAGCACTGGCAAAAGCCGATGAAATAGGCTTTCCCATGCTGGTAAGACCCTCCTATGTCTTAGGCGGTCGGGCCATGGAGATTGTGTACAGCTTAGAAGAATTGAAAAATTACATGGAAACTGCAGTGGAGGCTTCCAGTGAAAAACCCGTGCTCATTGACAGATATATAGCCGG
>JAMNZY010000179.1 GCA_023622055.1 Bacillota bacterium | reverse complement strand
ATCCACGAATTTAAATACCACGGCAAACAGCATATTGCAGAAATTTTGGGGAATTTAATGTTTGAAGTTTTAAAAGAGCTTCCGTGGCCCACCTTTGACTATCTGGTTCCCTTGCCCCTTCACAGAAAACGGCAACGAGAACGGGGCTATAACCAAGCTTACTTGTTGGCAAAGGTTGTATCAAGGCAAAGCGGCATTCCCATATTTGGCGGACTAGTCAGGATAAAGTCTACAGAACATCAAACATTGCTTGATAAAACCTTGCGAAAGGAAAATTTAAAGGGAGCTTTTAAAGTTACAGACAGTTACAAAATCAAAGATAAGACTTTGCTTTTAATAGATGATGTATATACTACAGGAGCTACATCAGGAGAGTGTTCTAAAACCCTTGCAAAAGCAGGGGCGAAGGCCGTTTATGTGTTGACTTGCGCCAGAGGCTAACAACTATAAGTGAGGTGATGTAAAGTGGACCTTAGAAATTGTCCAAAGTGCGGGAAATTGTTTGTTTACACCACCAGAAACCTGTGCCCCCAGTGTTTAAAAGAGGACGAAGAAGATTTTGATCGTGTAAGGGAATATATCAACAACAATCCTCAGGCCACCATCGAAGAAGTATCAGAAGGCACAGGTGTTACCCCCAGAAGAATCTTAGAATATCTAAAAGAAGGCCGTTTGATGTTGCAAAGTAATAACACAAATATCATATTGAGATGCGAGATGTGCGATGAGCCCATCTTAACCGGCCGACTTTGCCCAAACTGCAGCAAAAAACTTAAAACCAGATTTGTTTCTGATAAAAAACCTCTGTTTGTAGATGAAGACATGAAAGGGAAGATACATCTGTCAAAATTTTCAAGGGATGAAAGAAGAAGGTAATTACTGCCATAATACAGAGGAATCTGGAGCTAAATCCACTTAAAGCAGATACAAAGGTATTTTAGCAGCTTATAAATACACAAGGTTACTTCGATATTATATGTAGTAAGGCATCTGCAAGAGGGGGCAATTTGTATGAACATTTCTAGAACTCAACTGGATGGAATAATGAGAGCATATTTGGAAAATCAAGGGAATTCAAAGACTAAATTGAGCAGAAAAACTCCAAAGACATATGCTGATGAGGTAAATTTATCTGCTGAAGTACGTGAAATAGCCCATGCCATTAAATTGGCTTCTCAAGTGGAAGATATAAGAACTGAAAAAGTAGAGGAATTAAAAGCCAAAATAAAAGCCGGAACATATAACATTGACGGAAAACTGGTGGCAGATAAAATCGTAGAAGAAATTTTTGCAGATAAGCTAATATAATTTAGGGGGCCTAAAAGTGAGAAATAGGGAAATTATACCCGTTCTAATAGAAGTAATGCAAGAACAACTTGAAGCATATAAGAAATTATTTAATTTGGGCGAGGAAAAAACTGATGTCCTTGTAAATGGCGATATAAAAAAGCTCAGCGAAATAACAGAAAAAGAGCAGAACCTCATTTTAAAATTGGGCAAGCTGGAAGAAGAAAGATTTGACTTAGTAAAGCAGATTGCCAAGTTGCACAATAAAGATGCATCGGAAATAAAAGGGGATTTTCTCAAATCCATTTTAGAAGAGAAAGAAGCAAAAACTTTTGCTGCTATTTACGATGGGCTAAAAGATGTCTTACTGAAAATTGAAGATCAAAATCGGAGAAATGAAAAACTCATTAAAAATGCCTTAGATTACATTAATTTTTCAATAAATTTATTGACGGAAACCAGGTCAAGTAAGGCAAATTACGGTGCAGATGGTGCAAATGCCAAGGATGAAGCATTTCACTTTATTGATAAGCAGGCATGAGGTGGTGAAATCTATTGTCAAGTTTTCTAGGAATAGAAATTGCAAAGAAGGCACTTTTTGCAAGTCAAATGGCTCAACAAACCGTATCCCATAACATATCAAATGCCAATACCCCTGGATACTCCCGTCAGCGGGTGATTTTAGAGTCCACATATTCAGCTTATGGTTTCGGTGCCAACTACCAGATGGGCACTGGCGTAAAGATATCTGACATAAATCGTATTCGAGATGAATTTACTGATAGACAATATAGAAATGAAAACTCTTCCCTTGGTCAGTGGAATATAGAAAGCAGTATTCTAAAACAAGTGGAAGCTGTTTTCAATGAGCCTTCAGATATTGGCATATCTTCAGTTTTAAATGAATTTTGGAAGAGCCTTGAGACCTTATCAAAGGATCCTTCTTCCCAAGAAGCCCGGGAAACGGTGAAAGAAAGAGGTATTACCTTAGCAAATACTATAAACCATGCTTTTACCCAGTTAAATGACATAATAAATGACATCAATTACAGAATATCAGTACAGGTAAATAACATAAACAGTATTGCAAACCAAATAGCCCAGCTAAACATGCAAATACAGCAGACCCAAATCGGCGGAGCTTCTGCTGCTGACCTTATGGACAAAAGAGACCTTTTATTAGATGAACTGTCAAATCTGGTGCAGTTTGAATCATATGTAGATGAAAACGGATTATTCACCGTAAATGTAGGTGGCGCTATTTTAGTCAAGGGCACTGAAAGTGCCACAATGGAATTCGATACTTCCGTTGCAGATGGAAAAATCACATGGAAAGAATACGGTTCTGAGTTAAGAGTATTAAAAGGAGAGTTAAAAGGGCTTTTAGACTTGCGGGATGACAAACTAAAAAATTACATAGACACCTTGCATAATTTCACTAAAAAATTTGCCCAGGAATTTAACAAAATTCATCGTTCAGGTTATGACTTAAATGGCGAGGAAGGGATAAATTTCTTCCAATATGAATTTGGCAGACTAAAAGTCAATCCCCAGATTGTTCAAAATCCATCCAAAATAGCCGCAGCAGAAGATCAAGCCAAAATCCCAGGAGATAACCGGATAGCTTTAAAGTTAGCAGCTTTGAGGAACCAAATTTTTGAAATAGATGGAAGAGATTGCACCATTGACGAATACTACGGTGCTCTCATTTCAAAAATTGGGGTAGACTCCCAGGAGGCTACTCGTGCTGCCGACAGTCAGGCCTTTATGGTGAGCCAGCTGGACGAGCGCCGTAAGATGACCTCCAGTGTCTCCTTAGATGAAGAGATGACCAAGATGATTCAGTACCTCCATGGATTTAATGCAGCCAGCCGCATGGTTACTACCGTTGATGAGATGTTAAACACCATAATTAACCGCATGGGCATAACCGGAAGGTAGGGATAGATCGTGAGAATAACTCAATCCATGATAATAGAAAACTTCAATAGAAACCTGACACAAAACCTAAAGCGTCTAGGAGATATAAACGATATGATTGCTGCTCAAAGAAAAATACGGCGGCCTTCAGATGATCCGGTGGGAGCAGCCTTGGCCTTAAAACTTCGCCGTCAGCTCAGCGCCCTAGAGCAGTACAACAGCAATGCCAAAGACGCTCTAACATGGATGAAGGATACTGAAACAGCCCTGACCAATGTTGGAGACATACTTCAGAGAATAAACGAACTTACCGTTCAAGCTGCCAATGGTACGCTAACTGCTGATGAACGGGAGAAGATACTATATGAAGTCAGAGAATTAAAAGACCAGCTTCTTCAAGAGGCAAACTCAACGAGTGTCAACAGATACATATTTGGTGGGTATATTACAGATAAACCGCCTTTTGATATAGTAGAAGAGGAGATTGATGGAGAACAAAAAAAAGTTATAAAATTGAATCCTGAAATTGAGGATAGCGGTAGAAAAATTGATGATGATGATTTTATAGATTACAATCTTGGTCATTCAGAGCAAATACCCATAAACCTGATTGGCCCCGAAGTATTTGAAGATATTTTTAAGGCAGTGGAAGCACTTGAGGTGGCCCTTGAAAAAGACGATAGTGAAGCTATCTCAGGGGGTATTTTGGAAGACATAAAAAACTCCCTGGGCATTGTTTTAAAATACAGAGCCCAGATAGGCGCCCGCACCAACCGCTTGGAAGCCACTGTTGCAAGACTTGATGCCAATGAAATTGACTACTTAGAACTGCTCAACGATACAGAGGGAATTGACCTGGCCAAAATGATAACGGAACTGAAAATGGAAGAAAGTATATACAGAGCCTCTCTTTCTGTGGGAGCAAGAATAATACAGCCTACACTGGTAGACTTTTTAAGATAATTTTTCCAGGATTTTAGGGGGCCTCTTATATGCTCATTTATGATCTTCACATTGAATATGGTTTTGGCAGCATAGGAATCAATACTTACAAAGGCTATGTGGACCCTAATATGAACATCCAAGAGGGTTTTGAAGTAAATACGGAATTACCGGAGGTCGAAGTCTCCAATACTTTTCCCATAGTCGATGACATAGATTTGTCCCACTGTAGGGCGGAAATAGGACAGCCTGATATTTTTACAGCGTCTTCCATGTGGTACAGTGAGGCCAAACAGTATGTCATTGAATATCTAGGCAGTAAAGCTGCCGGTGGTGACGCTTTAGGAGCCATAGAAAAAGGTGTGACCATTGGCGACATAATTGAAGGGGAATCCTTTCCTGAGCCACCTGAAGTTAACGTGGTGGCGGCACCTAAAACACCTCCTAAAATCACCTTTAAGATGGGCAGAGCAGATATAAATTTTCTATTAGGCAGCGTAAAAGTAGATGTTTCGAAAAAACCTGTTACTTTAGATTATGAAAGGGCAAAGGTGGACATATATATGGAGCAAAATCCATATATAAACATAGAGGCGGTGCCTAGAGGCAAAAATATAGATAAACTAGCATAGGAGTTGTATATTATCATGACCACAGCGGATAAAAAAATCATCACCTTTACTAACGGTATATTGGGGCTCGAGCAGTATAAAAGATATGTACTCCTTGACCATCCCGGCACCGATGTTGTCAAATGGCTTGAAGCGGTAGATGCACCGGAAATAGCTCTACCTGTCACAAA
>JAMNZY010000067.1 GCA_023622055.1 Bacillota bacterium | reverse complement strand
TAAACTGAGCCATGGTTCATCCTCCTCGGTTTGGTATTTGGTGGTACTTATATTCTAACCGAGGTATGAGCTTTGGCTCAACTTCTTTTTACACCATTATATAGACTTAATCAATTATAGTCATGTAGGAAATTTTCCACCGCTGTTTTCTTTATATGGAGAAGCCTGCAATCCTCCAAACAATAAATATTTAGCGGATAAATAGCTTTCTTCTGAAATAACAGATTTGCTCCAAGTACATTGTTTTGCTTAAATTCAAACATGGTTGTGGCGGAGCCATTTTCCGATAGGGAGTAAGAAACCAGGCTTCCCGACAATACCACATCCATTGTCTTGCATTTATCTCTTTGATTGTATATTGTTGCCCCCTTTGTATAGAACGTAGTGTCAAATCTGGCACTACTTTTTTTATTAAAACCCTTGTATTTCAAGGGATATACCGCATCTTTAAATAAAAAAGCAATGACCTCCATTTTTCGTGTATAATGTTTATCATCACACAAACAAAACCCGAAAAAGGATGTCATTGCTTATGGATAACATTATACTCTATTTACTTAGAATCATTCAACAGCTTTATCAACAAAACTGCTGGCTGATAAGTTTTATTTGCAGATATATTCCGCTTAAACAGTGGGCATTTGATGATTCCCACTTCCCTAAGTATCAGAGATTAACTACGGACAAGCTTCCTGTCATCAAAACCTTCATCAAACAGGACTGGCAGTTTCTCTTGGAGTACTATTCCTGGAAGTACAACAAACCTCTAAAACCAGTTCAGCGCAGGAATGGTAAAACTATACCCGAAGATACTCTTTGCCCTCTCTGTGGTGCCCCACACCACTACTTGTACGACAACAATGGCGGAGGCGGTCAATACCTGTGCAAGGTCTGTGGTCAAACCTTCATTACTGGCGATCTCGTAACTACTCCAATACGCTTTTTATGTCCTTACTGCGGCCATTCCCTGGTAGCAAAAAAGAACAGGACTTTCTTTCGCATTCATAAATGCGTTAATACCAAATGCTCCTTCTATCTACGAAACCTTAAAAAGGTTGATAAGAAGCATCTTAAAGAAGAATACGGGAAGAGCAAGTATAAGCTCCACTACATCTACAGGGAATTTACCGTAGATTTTTTCCGTATGGACTTGGATTCACTTCCCAGGAATGCTTCTTCCCTGAAGTTCTCCAAGCACAATTCCCACATCATGTCTCTATGCCTCACTATGCACGTGAATCTTCAGCTTTCTTTGCGCAAGACTGCCCAAGCTCTCAATGACCTGTACGGGATTAAAATCTCTCACCAGCAGGTTGCTAACTACGCTAGAACCGCATCCCTTCTAGTCAAACCTTTTGTGGATCATTACCACTACCCTAAATCTAAGACCTTCATTGCTGATGAGACCTATATCAAAGTTCGGGGTATCAAAGGTTATGTTTGGTTCATCATGGATGCTGTGTCCCGCTCCATACTCGGCTATCAAGTCTCTGACAACCGTGGTGTTGGCCCTTGCATCCTTGCCATGCGAATGGCCTTCCGCCATCTTAAGAAGCTCCCTGAAAATTTCCGCTTCATTGCTGATGGTTACAGCGCCTACCCACTGGCAGCCCAGCAGTTTTTCCTTGAGTTCAAAGAAGACTTTCTATTCCAGATCACACAAGTGATCGGACTTACCAATGATGATGCGGTGACCGCTGAGTTCCGGCCTTTCAAACAGATGGTTGAACGTCTGAATCGTACCTTCAAATCCTCTTACAGGGTCAGCTGTGGCTACGACAATTTCGACGGTGCCAACTACAATGTTGCTCTATGGGTTGCCTATTACAACTTCCTCCGTCCACATAAACAAAAGAATTATCGTGTACTGAACAAGGTGGAAATGTTAGAAGGGGCCGATAACATGCCCGGTAAATGGCAACTTCTGATCTACCTGGGACAGCAAACTATCTTACGGCTACAGGAGCAACAACGTTCTGAAGGAATCTGTTCTTAGATTCTGAGCCTGAGGTAAGACACCAGCCATCAGAACCCATGGTTCTGACTTGCCCTTGATAGCGAGTTCAAATCAGTGCTACAATGCTTTGAACCAGACGGCATATGAAGTATCTGTTCCTGAGTTCCTTGCCGTCGGTGAGTCTTTCAGTGCACTGATTTGTTGTGCTGTCAAGGGTGGCGTTTATTACCAATATCGTTAATATCTGCTATTTTCAAGGTGCTATTTGAGCCTTTCTCTTTTGGCTCTGTCTTTCATAAATCACTTGACACTACCAGCAGGTAAATGGAGGGATAGGTATGATTGATTTTACTAATAAAAGCCTAATCAAGCTGAAGCCGGAAGATAAAAGTAAGAGCTATGCAGCAGTCAAAGAACTTCTAATAGACGGGGAAAATGTAATAGATAGTTATGTTTCTATGCGCGACAGAGTTGTATTCACCAACAAAAGAATCATATCAGTTAATGTACAAGGGTTGACCGGTAAAAAGGTTGATTATACATCCATACCATACAACAGGATTCAGGCTTATTCGGTAGAAACCTCGGGTTTTTTTGACCTGGATGCGGAGCTAGATATATTCCTATCTGGAATAGGTAAAATTCGATTCGAAATAAAAGGTAGCTCAAACATCGTTGGTCTTTGCAAGGCTATTAGCGAACTGATTCTATAGTTAACTAAGCAATGTTTTAATTGAATGTTGTGAAAAGGTTCAATGGGTATTCATGAGGGAGATGGGAGCAAAAAACCATCTTCTGTTTTTTTGTTGGATGCAATAGCCTCGGTTTTGCCTAAGAGCTATTTGCTGAAGAAGCAACAGAGTGGCTTCTTGCTTCATGCTGCTTTGGAAAATGCTCAGCTTAGGTAAGGTCTTACTGTGAACTTTAAGGTATCTATTGATTTAAGAAAAATATGAAAATATCTTGACATATAATACGTGGACGTAATAAGATAAAGTAAACGTCCACGTAAGGAGAAGAGATATGTATAGCTATAGAGTTAATTTAAGATTAGCGAAAGCTGGGAAAGGAGATGTTTTTTCTGAAGGGAAATATAACACGGCTATAAGTAATGCGGTAAGATATTTTAATGAAAATGTAAAGGATGATATATCAATTTATAAATTCTCATGTGGGAAAAGAAATATAGTATTATTTATAAATACTATAAAACAAATGGATGAAAATGTATGGCTGAGGAAACTCAGAGGTTTTACTATGTATCTATTAAAAAACACGGATTTAGATCAATATGTTGTAAATACAAGGCTTTGGACAGCGGTAGTCGGCAATATAGAATACACAAAAAAAATTATGACATACAATATTAATGGATGCGGGATGTCCAGTTCAATGCTAAAGACAGAAAGCAACTTAGGCTTTAAGGATTCATTTGGAAGTTATTTTGATGTAACAAGCAAAACTTGGGATGAAAAGAAACTACACGAAGTCGGCTATTCCGTTGATGATGTTAAGGAGAATTTAAATAACATCAAAAGAGTTATAGAAAACGAAGATGCAGATTATATTGTTTTACAGGAATATCAGTTGCAATATCAGGATTTTTTACACCTAAAAGGATATGAAATGTTTCATTCTGATAGATATGATAGTAATAAAACGGCAGCTAACAGAGTGAGATTGTTTATTAAAAGTATTGAAGCGCGAGAATTTGAGCCTTTAGAAGGAATAATTAAGGATTGCTATAGATCTCGTAATGTAGTTGCCTGTATAAATCATAAAAAGAAAATCTTAATTATTGGCGTTGATATGCCTATCGGGAGCAAAAATAAAAAAGAAAAAGAATTAAATGAGCAAACGTGGAGAGAGGTAAATGCTACGAGAAGTAATTATATAGAGGAAGGTTATAAAGTAATAGTAGTAGGAGATTTTAATGCCCATAACGGGCCAAAATCTGAATATAGGAAAGAGTTTGAGGCGTTGAATGAAGGAATGGTTGATATGGTTCCCAGTGATATAATTACTTTTATTCCTGGGAGGACTACAATTGATCACATTCTTTTATCTTGGGATCAGGAGCAGAATACGAATTTTAAGCCCTATAAATATAGTGACCATGTAATGATAACTTCAGTGTTAAAATTATAGAATAGGTACATGTTTAAAAAGGTCCCAAGGAAATTCATTAGGGGGATTGGATGTAAAAACCATCTCCTCTTTTAAAGTTGGATGCAGTAATCTAATCTGATTGGCCCAAAGGGCAATCTGCTGCCCGGGTTTATTAACCTCTGCACCATATTTCTGATCACCAAACAGGGAATGACCTTTAGCAGAAAGTTGTACACGAATTTGGTGAGAGCGCCCAGTCATAAGCTCTACTTCAGCCAGGCTGAGAGGCTTATTCCCTTTTCCTTTTTCTAAAACACTATACTCTAGTATTGCCTGCTTACCATCCTTATCAGATGCTTTTACCACATGTACTATATTGGAAGCCTTGTTTTTTTTCAGATAGTGCTCCAAACGTCCTTTAGGAGGATTAGGAATCCCATGGACTACAGCAAGATAAATCCTCTTAAGCTCATGATTTCTTACCTGCTGGGACAAACGGGAAGCAGCTTTTGAGGTTTTAGCAAACACCATTACCCCACCTACCGGTCTGTCCAGTCTATGAACCAATCCCAAATATACATTTCCCGGTTTTTTGTAGCGGATTTTCAAATCCTCCTTAAGCGTGGTCAGCAGATCCAAATCGCCGGATGCATCTGCCTGAGTGGGCATATTGACAGGCTTTTCTACCACCAGCAGGTGGTTGTCTTCATATATTATGGATACGGGGCTTTTTTGCCGCCTAGCCATTGTTTTTGCCTCCTATTGACTTAAATCTCTGCACTTTAAGTTAGTTTCTGACATTATATCAATTAGATGCTATCTCATCAAATGTTAGAATTGTAGAGATAGCGTCAAGATACTATGGGTTTTAAAAGCAAGAATATCCCTCTGCATATCATTTAACCTAGGAATCCCTTATTGATTTAAGAAATTCGTGAGCCCAAGTCCTTTTACCA
>JAMNZY010000183.1 GCA_023622055.1 Bacillota bacterium | reverse complement strand
AATGGAGAAAAAATGTATTAAACAAAAACCCCGCAAACATTTGCGGGGTATTATATTCATATGGAGCTGATGGCCGGATTCGAACCGGCGACCTGCGCATTACGAGTGCGCTGCTCTACCACTGAGCCACATCAGCTTACTTTTATATTTTACAATTCTTAAGGCTTTTAGTCAACAATTTAAAAGCTAATGTAAATGCAACTCTCTTGAATCCCATTTAAGGGCTTCCCATTGTATCTAAAGACAAGGTTCTGGGGAAAATATTTGTAGTATATCCTATGGAGTGAAACCATTGAATGAAACTGTAGTGGTCATTGTCAGGGGAATTATAGGTTTCTTCTCACTTCTTATTTTTGGAAGACTTCTTGGAAAACAGCAAATAAGCCACCTTACCTTTTTCGATTATGTTTTAGGCATTACCATAGGCTCCATTGCCGCCACATTGACTACAGAACTTGGCAGCAGAGCATGGGTTCACTTTGTGGGCCTTTTAGTTTGGACAGTTTCAGTTTTAGTTTTGCAATTTATAACGGAAAGATCCCGCTATGCTGCCAAATATGTGGACGGTGAGCCGGTGGTAGTTGTAATGAATGGTAAGATAATGGAAGATGCCATGGGAAAAATGCGTTACAGAGCCCTTGACTTAATGCAACAGCTTAGAGATAAGGGAATATTTGATTTAAATGAAGTTGCATTTGCCATATTAGAAGTAAATGGAAAACTTTCTGTGCTAAAAAAACCCCAATATCAACCGGTAACGCCCCAACATTTAAATATACCGCCTTTACCAAGTGGAATTGGGACAGAACTCATATACGATGGGCAAATTATTAAGCAAAATCTTAAAGATTTAAATATAACGGAAGAGTGGCTCCATTCTCAGCTTAAAGCCAAAGGAATAAACAATATTTCAGAAGTCTTTTTGGCAACTTTAACACCTGGCGGGAGCTTTTTCGTAGACACATACAAGGACAGATTAAAGCGCATTATTGACATTAGTGATTATCCTGGGCCAAATTAAACGGGAGGTATATGCAGTGAGGAGCTTTGTATTCTATCTGATACCTGTTGTAACACTAGCTATATTTTTTGCCATTATGAACGGCGGCATTATTTTAAAAAACTCCATTGGCGAAAGGGATCATCATTTTTTAAAGTATTATAATGACATAAAAAACTGTATCAACGACGAAGAATGGGAAGAGGCCATTGCTTATTCCAAAAAGCTGGAGGATGTCTGGAAGAAAAAAATTCCCTGGATACAGTTTAGTGTGGAAAGGGATCAGCTCAATGGAATAGATGTGGCCTTGGCGAGGCTTATGGGCTTTCTGGAAGCAAGGGATAAAGCCGGTGCTTTGGCAGAACTTTATGAGGCAAAGCGCCACTGGGATGATTTAGGGCGATAATAAAATTCCTTGACCAGCTTAAGGTCAAGGAATTAAAGCCTTTAATTTTGGGTCATCTTTGGACTGTATTTTGCTCCTCTATATATTAGATATCCGCCGGAAAGATTGTACAGCTTTTTAAAACCGTGGGCTTTCAAAATTCTGATGGCTGTATATGCCCTTAAACCTGCCCGACAGATGACGTAAATGGGAGTGTCCTTTGATACAGAAATTTCATCTATCCTATTTCTTAATTCGTCAAGTTCTATATTTACTGACCCATCAATATGGCCTCTGTCAAACTCGTATGGTGTCCTCACATCCAGCAAGTAGCACCCCTGCTTTGCAATATCATCTATCTCGTTCCAGTGAACCACATCATAGACATTGTCAGCCACATTACAGGCAATATAGCCAAGAATATTTACAGGGTCTTTTGCAGAGGAGTATGGTGGTGCGTAGCAAAGCTCCAATTCCGTTAGGTCTCGGATGGTGCCTCCTAATTTTATTGCAGTGGCGATGACATCTATGCGCTTTTCGGTGCCTTCTTTGCCTACAGCTTGTGCGCCGTATATTTTCCCGCTGTCTGGATCAAACAGCAGCTTCATAGTGATTTGAGACGCACCGGGGTAATAAGTAGCATGATTTGCAGGATGGGCATGGATAGCTTTGTACTTTAGGCCTTTGGCCTTAAGCTGCCGCTCATTATTTCCCGTGGAAGCTACTGTCAAACTAAACACCTTAATCACAGAACTTCCCAACGCGCCGGGATAATCTATATCTATGCCGTTTATATGATCTGCCACCAATCGGCCTTGGCGATTGGCAGGTCCTGCCAAAGGTACTGCTGTCTTGCTGCCTGTGACATAGTCTGTTATTTGGGCTGCATCACCTATGGCATAAATATCTTCTACTACTTGACCTGTTTCACTGTCAATTGTCTGAAGCTGTTTTGTAGTAAGTATATGGCCTTTTTTTCCCAAAGCCAGGCCGCAGGATTTAGCCAGATGGTTTTCAGGAACAACCCCTATTGACAACACGGTCATGTCAGTGTCAATTTCCCTGCCGCTTTCAAGAATAACCTTTCTACCTTCCTCTTTAAAGCCTGCCACACCGTCACCCAAAATTAAGTTTACACCATTGGCATTTAATTCTCTGTGGACAAGCTGTGCCATTTCAAAATCCAGCTGCGACAAAACCTGATTGAGCTTTTCCGCTATCGTAACCTCGATACCCAGTTTAGCCAGGTTTTCTGCCATTTCAATTCCTATAAAGCCCCCTCCGATTACTAAAGCTTTTTTTGGCTTATTGTTGTCGATAAAATCCCGAATCTTGTCAGCATCGGGAACATTTCGAAGGGCGAACAGATTCTTGGCTTCATCTATACCTGGGATATTGGGCTTTATAGGTTTTGCCCCTGGAGACAGTATCAGTATGTCGTAGCTTTCCGTATAAGTTTCGCCGGTCTTAGTAGACCTTACTTTAACCTTTTTTCCCTTTCTGTCGACAGATACAACTTCACTGAAATTTCGGATATCCAACTTAAAGCGCTTTGACATTCCTTCCACTGTCTGAACCAGAAGTTTGTTTCTGTCTGCAATCACATCACCTACGTAGTAGGGAAGGCCACAGTTGGCAAAGGAGATATATTCGCCTCGCTCAAAAACTATTATTTCATCTTCTTCACTAAGCCTTCTCAGCCTAGCAGCAGCAGTGGCACCGCCGGCGACGCCGCCCACTATCAATATTTTTCTCATAACATGAGACCCCCGTTAATATATTTTGACGAATAACCATTTAAAATAAAATCAAAACTCACTTAACTAATTCCTTGCAAATTATATATAAGTATATCATAATTGAGTTAATATGTATGTGGATATTTTTAAACAAAGAAGAGCTATGACTATTTAGGAACCGTCCCCGAATATTCACTGAGATGTTTGATTGATGAATACTTAACGTCCAACGCTGCATTATGTATTAACTACTGTTATAATGCAAATACTGATTATGTATGAAGCTCTTTCGTGCACAATCAGAAAACAATTGAGAGGAAATGCCAATGTCCTACAAGAGAACTGGCAATTCAAGTAGCTGAAGAATTAAAAGCCCTTTCCAAATACAAGGAAGGGATAAGGATTTTACCCATTTACGGTGGCCAACCTATAGAAAGACAAATACATGCCCTAAAAAAGGGTGTTCAAATAATTATAGGGACTCCCGGCAGGGTCGTGGATCATATGAGAAGACGTACGCTAAAATTACATAATACAAAGATAGTAGTGCTGGATGAAGCAGATGAAATGCTAGATATGGGTTTTAGAGAGGACATAGAAAAGATTTTGGAGGATGTGCCTAAAGAACGTCAGACCCTGCTGTTTTCTGCTACTATTCCCAAACCAATCTTGGAACTGGCAGAGAAATATTTGAAAAATCCCCAGTTTATTAAAGTAGTACACAAAGAACTTACAGTTCCAAATATCGAACAGTACTACTTTGAAGTCAAACAAAAAAACAAGGTGGAAGCCCTCTCAAGATTAATCGATTTTTATAATCCAAATTTAGCTCTGGTGTTTTGCAATACCAAGAAACGGGTGGATGAGTTGCTCCATCAGCTTCAGGCCAGGGGATATTCTGCCGAGGGACTTCATGGTGATATGTCTCAGTCTCAAAGAGACAGGGTTATGGGCAAATTCAGAACCGGTGCCATCGATATTTTGGTAGCCACTGATGTGGCGGCTCGTGGTATAGATGTAGATGATGTAGATGTGGTGGTGAATTTTGATGTCCCTCAAAATGAAGAATACTATGTGCACCGGATAGGTCGAACCGGCCGAGCTGGAAGGGCCGGTAAAGCTTTTACCTTTGTAGCGGGAAGGGAAATATATAAACTTAAAGATATTCAAAGATATGCTAGAACGAAAATTGTTCGGCAAAATGTTCCCACTCTCCTTGATGTGGAAGAAACCAGAATAAGCCTTTTGATGGACAAAGTAAAACAAGTTATTGAAGACGGTGGCCTAGCTAAATATATCCAATGGGTTGAAAGGCTGATGGAAGAAGATTACAATTCTCTGGAATTGGCTGCTGCTTTGTTTAAAATGTCTCTTGGCAAAGACGTTGAAGAAGAGCGGTATGATGAACTGGAAAACACCGGCGGAGCACCGGGTATGGCTAGACTTTTTATTAATGTAGGTCGTAATCATAAAATAAGAGCAAGGGATATAGTGGAGGCAATAGCCGGAAAAACCGGCATGCCGGGAAAACTAATAGGTACCATTGATATATATGACAACTTTACTTTTGTAGAAGTGCCCACTGAATATGCAGCAGAAGTACTTTATACTATGAAGAACAATCAAATAAAAGGCAAAAAGATAAATATCGAGCCTGCCAACAAAAAAATATAAAAGGTCACATCAAGGGTAAATCACTCATATGCTTAAATAGAAGTGAGGATAAAGGAGTGAACCTTGATGTCCACAGATCAAAACAGAGGAAAATCTCACGGTCACGTCCATGCCCACAACGGAATTACAACTTGCGACAAGGGGCACAGCCACATGCATCCTGGGGTCAGCAGCCCGCCCATTTCTTCAGGTATATTTGATCAGGGCCAGCATTACCACGAAATTTTTGGAAGAAC
>JAMNZY010000098.1 GCA_023622055.1 Bacillota bacterium | reverse complement strand
GTCACTGTATCCGTCAATTCAATAAAGGTTTTGTGTGAAACCTTGTGTAATTTGTCCTGGGAAACTTTTCTCTTCAGTTTTTCCAAAAAAACATTATGTAATTCTAAAAAAGCATCTGACAATACAATAAATCCTATGTCAAAATCGGAATCTAAAGCTTCTTCAACGTTTTTTAAACCTTCAACTATAAAGCAACTGTTTTTAATCCTAGCAGTCTTTGACTGTATCACCGTTTTTATTAGCCTTTGTTGCCTTTTAGAAAGTTCTTTTAACATCTATCTACACCTAATCAAATATGCCTTTCTAATTTTTCAATATCTCCTTTGTGACCCACTACCACAAGGACATCGTCTTTCAAAATTATGGTATCTGCATGAGGCGAAATTATAACATTACTATCATTGCGCTTTATGGCCATAACATTTAGTCCGTATTTTCTTCTCATATCCAGCTGCCCTAGGCTTTTGTCATACCATGCAGGTACAGCAGCGATTTCCACTATGGAATACTCCGGTGAAAGCTCAATATAATCTAAAATATTAGATGAAACTAAGTTATGGGCCACCCGGATGCCCATGTCCCTTTCCGGAAAGACTACTCTATCAGCTCCCACTTTGTACAAAACCTTACCATGTAATTGGCTCTGAGCTTTGGCTACTACATATTTTATCCCCATTTCCTTTAACATAATTGTAACCAAAATACTTGATTGAATATCATTACCTATGCTAACTATTGCTACATCAAAGTTTCTAACACCTAGTGCCTTTAAAGTGTTTTCATCAGTTGCATCTGCTTGAACTGCATGGGTAATTTGATCAGCTATGTTTTGTATGATTTCTTCATTGCTATCAATTTCCATTACATCATAGCCCAGATTGTACAATGTTTTAGCCAAACTTGTACCAAAACGGCCTAAGCCGACAACTAAAAACTGCCTCATGCGCCAAACCTCCATTTAGCCAACAAGGATTCGCTCTTCGGGAAACCTTCTTAAAGCTTTATTTCTTCGATTGCCTAAAGCCATTGCTAGAGTAATGGGGCCTAACCGACCCGTAAACATAGTGAGCATTATTACGATTTTACCAAAATTGGTCAAGCCTCGAGTAATGCCTAAACTTAAACCAACTGTGGAAAAAGCTGCTGTGGTCTCAAAAAATATGGATAAAAAGTCTGCCTGCTCTGTAATTGTCAGTATAAATGAGCTGGTAAACACTAATAGTGCAGAGGCAATTGCTATTACTACAGCTTTAAATATATTATCTGTGGGAATGCGCCTTCCAAATATCTCAACATCTTCTTTCGATGCCATTACAGTATACATAACTACAATAATAAGGGCAAAAGTGGAAGTTTTTATGCCGCCTCCCGTGGAGGCAGGAGACGATCCTATGAACATTAAAATTAAAGAAAAATATTTTGCTGGTGTTGTTAAATCTTGCAAGTTTACAGTATTAAAGCCGGCAGTCCTTGTAGACACCGAGTGAAATGCCGCTGCCAGCACCTTTCCTGTAGGTGTAAGGGCACCTAGTGTTTTAGGGTTATTCCCTTCCAGTGCATAAAACATGATAAAACCAGAAACCATCAAGATTAATGTCATTGTAATGACAACCTTGGAATGCAGCGACAAACGACGAAAATTTCGAGTGGTCAAGATATCATAAATTACAGTAAAGCCAAGGCCTCCACATTCATTAAGGATCATTGTTGCAATATTTATTATTGGATCTTGAACAAACGGAGCAAGGCTCTTAAATCCTCCCACCACATCAAAACCCGAATTATTAAAGGAGGAAACTGCGTGAAATAATCCATAATATAAACTTGGGACAATATCATAGTATTTTGTAAAACGAAAGGCAAACAGCGCGGCTCCAATACCTTCAAAGACTATGGCAATAAGTAAGATGCGCCTAGTGAGCTTTACCAAGCCCGACAACGTGAATTGATTAAGAGCTTCCTGCATTACAAGTCGCTCTCGCAAGGTTATCCTTTTTCCCAATAAAAGAAACACCAATGTAGCCATGGTCATTATGCCAAGGCCGCCTATTTGAATTAATATCATTATGACTATCTGACCAAAAATTGAAAACTGTGTATAAGTGTCAACTACTACAAGCCCTGTAACACATATGGCCGATGTGGCTGTAAAAAAGGCGTTTAATAGGCCTATACTCTCTCCACTTTTAGAAGCCACCGGCAGACTTAAAAGAATACCTCCCGCTAGTATCAAAAAGGCAAAACTAAAAACTAATATTTGGGTAGGCTTGATTTTTTTTGGATCTATATGCAGTATGCCTATCTTGACCGCCTCCGAAATATTCAAAAAAAGCGACCTAGGCCGCTTTTTACTGAGTGTTTGCTTTGGCAATATCTACCAACTGCGCAAAACCATTGGCGTCATTTATTGCCATTTCAGACAACATTTTGCGATTTATTTGTATACCGGCTTTTTTAAGGCCGTTGATAAACCTGCTATAGGAAATACCATTAGCCCTAGCTGCAGCGTTGATTCTTGCAATCCACAGCTTTCTAAAATCTCTCTTTTTAAGTTTTCTACCTCTATAAGAATGAGATAGAGCCTTTAAAACTGCTTGATTAGCAGGTCTAAACAATTTGCTCATTGAGCCTCTATATCCCTTTGCAAGTTTAAGAATCTTTTTATGTCTCTTGCGTGCAGTAACTCCTCTTTTAACTCGTGGCATAATTATCCTCCTTTTCTTACATATAAGGTATTACCTGTTTTATTCTCTTTAAATCTGCTTTGCTTAGGGTAGTCTGCTTTCTTAAGTGTCTTTTCCTCTTAGCAGTTTTCTTAGTCAATATATGACTTTTAAAGGCCTTAGCCCTTTTAATCTTCCCTGTTTTTGTAACTTTAAATCTCTTTGCCGCACCTCTGTGGGTTTTTACCTTTGGCATAACTGTCACTCCTTAGTTTTTGTTTGTTTTGGTGAAATAGTCATGACCATATTTCTACCTTCCATTTTAGGTGGTTTTTCAACTACTCCCACTTCTTTTATCTGTTCAGCCATTCTGTTTAAAACTTCTTTACCTAATTCAGTATGGCTCATCTGTCTACCACGAAATCTTATGCTCACCTTTACTTTGTTGCCATCTGTTAAAAACTTTATAGCATTTTTTAGTCTGACTTGGAAATCGTGCTCATCAATGGTGGGATTCATTCTGATTTCCTTTACGTTGATAACTTTCTGTTTTTTGCGGGCTTCTTTTTCACGTTTGCTCTGTTCATACTTATATTTCCCAAAATCCATAATTTTACATACCGGTGGCTTGGCATTGGAAGCAACCTTTACCAGGTCCAATTGAGCTTCTTGGGCATGACGCAATGCATCTTTAAGTGACATAATGCCCAATTGCTTTCCATCAGGGCCTATCACTCTCACTTCCCGAGCTTTAATTTCGTGGTTCACCTGTATGTCTTTGTCTTTGCTAATACTGTTCACCTCCAAAAATAGTGAATAAAAATGGGACGAGAAGAATCACTCGTCCCCATACAATCCACAGGTTGAAAACCTTATAAGCCTTGGCCATAAGGTGAGAAGTGAGTCTTCTACTTAGAAAAACTATTCAATTACATCAGTAAATATATCACAAGTAAGCCTAAGCTGTCAATTAAATTTTGAAGTTAATGACTTGACTTCCTCAATAAAGGATTCTATAGTTTTTTGCCCTATGTCCCCTTTTTCCCTTACTCTGACAGAAACAGTGTTTTCACTGGCTTCTTTATCGCCAACTATCAGCATATATGGCACTTTTTGCACTTGGGCATCTCTTATCTTATAACCTATCTTTTCATTTCTTTCGTCAAGCTCCACTCTAATGCCGGCTTCCTCTAAGCGCTGTTTTACTTGTCCACCGTAATCTAGGTGTTTTTCACTGATAGGCAGTATTCTGGCCTGAACAGGAGCTAGCCAAACTGGGAAAGCACCGCCGTAGTGCTCTATTAGTATCCCTATGAACCGCTCTATACTGCCGAAGACAACCCTGTGAATCATGACAGGGCGATGTTTTTCCCCATCGGGCCCAATATATGTCAAATCAAAGCGCTCCGGCATCTGGAAATCCAATTGAATAGTGCCACACTGCCATGTCCTTCCTAGACTATCCTTCAAATGGAAATCTATTTTTGGACCGTAAAAAGCCCCATCCCCTTCATTTATTTTATAAGGCATGCCCTTTTTCTCCAGGGCTTTTTGCAAGGCACTTGTGGCCTGCTCCCACAATTCGTCAGAACCCATGGAATCTTCTGGCCTTGTGGAAAGCTCCACATTGTATTCAAAGCCGAATATCTTGTAGAAATAATCAACTAAATCTATTACACCTAATATCTCATCTTCTATTTGAGAAGGCATCATAAAAATGTGGGCATCGTCCTGAGTAAAGCAGCGGACTCTCATAAGGCCATGGAGTACCCCGGACTTTTCATGTCTGTGGACAATTCCCAGTTCTCCCAGCCTTATGGGTAAATCCCGATAGCTGTGGGAGTGAGTTTTATACATGAGTATGCTGCCAGGACAGTTCATGGGTTTTACCGCATAATCCATTTCATCTATTTTTGTAAAGTACATGTTTTCTTTATAATGGTCCCAATGGCCTGACCTGCGCCAGAGCTGCTCATTTAATATTATAGGTGTCTTTATCTCTTGATAACCTCTTTTTATATGCTCCCTTCGCCAAAAGTCTATCAATATGTTCCATAGCACCATACCTTTTGGATGAAAGAAGGGGAAACCTGGGCCTTCTTCGTGGAGGCTGAAAAGGTCTAGCTCTTTGCCCAGTTTGCGGTGATCCCGCTTTTTAGCTTCTTCAATTCTGGCAAGGTATTCATCCAACATGGACTTTTTAGGGAAAGATATCCCATAAATCCTCTGAAGCATCTTGTTGCGCTCATCGCCTCTCCAGTATGCGCCAGCAAGGCTTGTCAGCTTAAAGGCTTTAATTTTACCTGTAGAGGGAATGTGAGGCCCTGCACAAAGGTCTGTAAACTCTCCCTGTTTATAAAAACTAATATTTGCATCTTCAGGAAGGTCCTGAACTAATTCTACCTTATAAAGCTCGTTTTGTTCCTCCAAATCC
>JAMNZY010000244.1 GCA_023622055.1 Bacillota bacterium | reverse complement strand
AAACAAATCAATCTTTTCAATTCACATGCAATGTGCTATAATCTTAGTAGATTAGATAGGAGGAGGACGCAATCATGAAACATATAGTGCCATTACATAAAGGAAGTTTAAACAGCAAAGACGACCTGATTCATAAAGGTTGTGGAGAATGTCAGTCTTCCTGTCAGTCAGCGTGCAAAACCTCTTGCACAGTGGCTAATCAGGTATGTTCTAAAGAAAAGTAAGACCAAACTGTCAACTCAAGGTTTGCAGATGGGTCCCAAACTTGTATTCACAATAAAAGGCCTAGAAAGGCCTCTTTTTTATGTGTTTTTGGATCTGACAAGTTAAAACTTGGTGCCTTTAGGTTCCATTAATAATAGAGAGTTTACAGCAACTTCAAGGGAAGTACTTTTGGCGCATAAGTGGTGGAAAAAGTGAAAACATATAAGTGCGGCAGATATTAAAAAAATTTATCGAGAACTTGTAGTCTTTTTTAAAGATTTATTATAAGCTGCAAAATATAAAAGTGGGGTGATTCAATGCTAAAGGATATGCTTTATGCGGGTATTGGCCTTGCTGCCATCACTAAAGAGAAAGCTGAAGAAGCAATAGCTGAATTGATAAAAAAAGGTGAAATGTCAAAGGAAGAAGGAAAAGACTTATTAAACACGTTGATGAACAAAATGCAGGCAGAAAGTGAGAAACTCAAACAAAAGATTAGTGAACAAGTGGAACATACCATAACTTCAATGAATTTGGTTCGAAAATCAGAGTTAGATGAGGTATTACAAAGGCTAGATGAACTAGAAAAAAAATTAGAGGAAATTCAAAGTAAAGAGGCTTAAAAAAGTCTCTTTTTTTTTGTATCTTTTTTAGTTTATAAAAATGCCTTTTTCGGAAAAAATATTTAGTAAACAAAACGGAGCAATGTGAGGGATACTCATGAAAAAATATTCACAAATAGTAAGGCATTCCGGCAATGTTCCTCTTTTTGATATATTGGATGTGTCTGTTGCAGGCACACTGGCAGGAATACCTATTCATGTTCATGCTGAAGGCCTAAGAGGGACGGGCAAAACGACAATTATAAGGGCATATAAAGAAGTGCTGCCTAAGATCAACAGAATTAAGGGGTGTTTGTACAATTGCGACCCCGAAAAACCCCATTGTCCTGAGCACCGTCATCTTACACAGGAACAAATAAAAGAATTGGGCATCGAAGAGATTGATATGCCCTTTCTAGAAATTTCACCTTCTGCTAAAAAAGGAACGGTGGTGGGCAGCATTGATTTGAGAAAGTTGTCATCTAAAAAAGGGCCAGAGGCTTCACTTTTGCTGGGGACCATTCCAAAGGCACATAGGGGAATTGTCTTTGTAGATGAAATAAATAGGATAGCTGATACCTCTCCTGAAATTGTGGACTTATTGCTGGATGTTATGGGCACAAAACCCGGAAGGATACAAATTGAAGAGGCTGGGTTACCTATTTTAGAAATACCGGTTCAAGTCAGTATATGGTCAGCTTCAAATCCTGATGAAGAACCGGGCCCTTTAGAGGATATTCGGCGTCAACTTTCAGACAGATTTGATTTTACGGTGAAAGTTGAGAGGCCCACTGATATTTGGGTGATCAAAAAAATTATTAATAGTGATACATTGCCTATTGACACTACTTCAGCGGCAGAAAAGACAAAGCAATTGGTAGAAGCTCAAAGTGTAATGGAACAATTTGAGCCAACGGAGAATATAAAAAATATTTTATCTTCTGTTTACGTGGACTACAATATAGAAAGTATCCGATGTATTGAAGCTTGTCTATTAGGAATAAAAATCAGAAGTGCCCTATTAAAACAAACTCCCAGTATTGATGATCTTATCTTTGTTTCTCGGTGTGCTCTACGCCATAGAGTTGGTGTCAAAGAGCTAAAAGATATTATGAGAAGTCTAGAACAAAAAAAGGCTTCAAAAGAAGAAGGGTCCATTGCAATTGATTCTCCAGTGAAAGAAATGAATAACTCCTACCTCCAATCAAAAGCAACGAAAATCCAAAAAGATAAAAATCAAAGGACCAATCCCTTCAATTTTGATTCTGTAAAAAATATCTTGAGACGGTTTGCAGAAAACTTTAAATCAGTAAAAGATGAAAAATCAAAGATGAATATGTCAAACTCAAACCCTAAAAACGTAGATTTGAAGGCACCGCCCCAAACAGCTATACCCATTGACAAACTAGATATTACAGAATATGTGAAAACTGATAAGGAATTGATAAGATGAATCCAGTGACAAAATTGCAGCAGGAATTAAGGGAAAACAAAGGTGTTCGGATAGGTCAAACTGCCGTCGTAAGCCGTAAGGTCCATACAATAAATCCTATTTACCCACAAAATATAAAGATTATTGTCAATGCTGATGCTGGTCAAGTCTTTTATAATCGTTTACTTCCAAATGAAATTATTCACATTGACTTATTTCACGAAATAAAGACTTTTAACCTAAAACGTTTAGCTGATTTTCTTAAAGATGCTCTTGAAATAAGTTCTTTTAGACACTTAATGGACTATATTGATATTCAGACTGGGTCTGGGGGAGGTAGACTCACGGGAGATTTATGTTATGGCATGACAGAACATCTCAGAAAAACACATTTGAATCATGTTCATATAGCCGCCCATATTCCAGATGATGAACTGGAAAGTATTTTTTTGATAGTATCTAAAATTGAACAAGCTCTTATAGAGCAAGGTGTGGAACTTAGAAAAATCGAGAAGATACTTCATGAAATCGGAAACACACCAATGGATCTGTCCTCATATGCCAGCCATTCAGATTCCAATTTAAAACAGAATGCTAGTATTGAGGAAATCGATAGATATAATGAGGCTATGGAGTTGATTGAACATTTTGGAAGTATAAAGCAAATTGAAGATGTGATGGAAGCAATTCAAAATAAAGAACACTTTCCCGTATCATCCCAATATTATAAGAAAAGATGCAGCGATTACAATGATATAGTGAAACATTTAGAAGAAAAGAATTATGCATATAAACGACAAAACAAGTATTATCTTACTTCAAAAGGCAAGGAGCTTAACGAATTTATTAAAAAAAACCGCAGGGAATTAGAAAACATATTGAAAAGGTCAATTAAAAAATTGCCGAAACTTAATGAGTATAGAGGATTTGAGAGCACTGAGTTTTCTAAGAAAAGAGTTAGTGGCCAAAGAGGACCGGAGATTTATGTGCCTTATGATCCAGAAGAATGGATTGAAGACGTGAATGTACCCGAAACCGTAAGAAGGTCAATGATAAGAAGCTATCTTGAAAAAAGCAGTTTTCATGTCAAACAGAAAGATATAGTATGCATTAGGCGAAGGCCTAATCTTTATCAGGACATTTGTCTAATAATTGATGCCAGTGCCAGCATGGCAGGATTTAGACTGAGAAATGCAAAGTATTTGGCAAAGCACCTTGGCCTGAGGCCACATACTCGAATAAGCATATTAGCTTTTCAGGATAAAGAAGTTAATACTTTTGTACCTTTTACCAGGAGCTATGAAAAGTTGGAGGATGGTCTAGATAAAATTATGGCCACTGGTTTGACACCTCTAGCTTTGGCCCTGGAAAAAGGAGCACAGTACATGAGTAAGAAGAACTTGAAAAATCCGCTAATTATACTTATAACTGATGGTATACCTACTGTTTCTTTATGGTCTTCAGACCCTATAAATGATGCTGTATTAGCTGCTAGCAAAATTTTTAAAAACAAAATTGATTTTTGCTGCATTGGATTACAACCGAATAAGGATTGCCTGATAAAAGTTACTAATGCGGCGAAAGGTAAGCTGTATATTCTTGATGAACTCAACCGGGAGGTTTTAGTGGAAGTGGCTAGAAGAAGCGGTCAATTGTTATAAATCGAGCTATAGGCTCGATTTTTGTTGTTATTGATATAAAAATGGTATTAGTTTATAATTATTATGTGTTAAATTATAAAAATAATCTCAAATAAAACCCTTAACAAAAACCGGAGGACAACATGATTTTTGGCAATTATATATGGCAAGTGGATTCTGTGCAGGAATGTGATGAAAGTTATGGCAATCTTCATCCAATAATCCTTCAATTGCTTAAAAAAAGAGGCATTGTTACCCCTGAGCAGATTCAGCGATTTATTTCTCCTAAGTTAGACTACTTATATAATCCAATGCTGTTAAAAGATATGGACAAAGCCGTGGTGCGTATAAGAGAAGCCCTGGCAAAACAGCAGCGAATACTTGTCTACGGAGATTATGATGTTGACGGAATAACCAGCTGTGCTATTCTTGTCAAGTTGTTGAGAAATTTAGGGGGCAATGTGGATTATTATATACCCACTAGGGCAGAGGAGGGTTACGGTCTCAATAAAGATGCCATTGATGAGATACATAAACAAGGAACTGATTTGATTATAACAGTGGACAATGGTATCAGTTCTTGTGCAGAAGTAGAATATGCTTCGTCTATAGGATTAGATGTTATTGTTACAGACCATCATGAGCCACAACAGCAAATTCCCCAAGCTCTAGCTGTAATTAATCCCAAACAAAGGGAGTGCAATTATCCTTTTAAAGAATTGGCAGGCGTAGGTGTTGCATTAAAACTTGCTCATGCTTTGATGGATACCGATATTCATTCAAAGCTTCACCGAGAGTTTTTAGAATTGGCTGCCATAGGGACTGTTGCTGATGTGGTTACACTTTTAGATGAAAATCGAATAATTGTTAAAAATGGCCTTGAGAATTTAACAAATACCAATAATAAAGGCCTTTCGGCAATGATGGCAATGCTTAATTTAAAGGAAAGTCCCGTTGAACCCTGGAAAGTCAGCTACTTAATAGCACCAAGGATAAATGCTGCAGGAAGGATTGCTGACCCCAAAACGGCTGTGGAGCTTTTGCTGTCAGAAAATGACAGCCATGCTTTTGAGTTGGCAACTGAGCTTGAAAAGATCAATCAGGAAAGACAAGCCCTTGAAGGGAAAGTATTAGAAGAAGCAAAGGAAATAATAAAGGAAAAGATAAATCTAGATACAGATAGCATAATAGTTATTTCGAGTCCCAACTGGCATCCAGGAGTTATAGGAACTGTTGCTTCAAAATTGGCT
>JAMNZY010000141.1 GCA_023622055.1 Bacillota bacterium | reverse complement strand
ATTGATAGTTTTATCACATTTTACTGCGTCTTCTATATATTTTAATGCTTCTTGGTGTTTTTTCAACTGAATCATGCTAAATAATACCTGTAAATGGTTATGAAATTCGTGTCTCATCAATCGAATGACTTTTATAAATCTATTTCCAAAACAAACACTTTCCATTTGATTTAGATGGAAGTTTAGTGTCATGAGGCCTGCAACGTAGAAAGAAAACCCTGCCAGGATAATATGCACTTTTGCATTACACCCAGGATTGAGCAGTGTAACTGCTGCTATAGTCAAAAACACCTGCCCTGTTAAAATAATATAAGGCAAAGCTTTGCTTTTCAATGCTACCTCTCCCTTTTTTCTCTTTGTAAAATAGGTTTTAATATATGGAAAGATTCTACTTTTTAGTATTGTATATATATTCTATGTCACCTCATAAATTCCTTCTCAGGGAGAGGTTATAAGGAAATTTTTACCACATAATGGCACAAGAAAAAGCTCCTATTAAAAGGAGCTTAGTTTGCTACAACACTTACTAGTTTTTTATTTTTACCCTTTTGTTCAAATTTTACAAAACCATCTACTTTTGCAAAGAGTGTATGATCTACACCCATTCCTACATTCTTCCCAGGATACACTTTAGTGCCTCTTTGGCGAACTATTATGCTGCCAGCGCTGACGTACTGACCGTCATATCTTTTGACACCAAGGCGTTTGGACTGGCTGTCACGACCGTTTTTGGAGCTACCTCCACCTTTTTTCTGAGCAAAAAGTTGTAAATTCATACCTACACCTCCTCTATTAGCTCTACTCGCACATTGGAAGGATAAGATTCCGAAATGTCTTTTAAACCTAAAAAAATAGTTTCTAATATAACAGCCGCTTTTTTTTGTTTTTCTTCCTGCAGATTGTCAGGAAGTTTAAGTACAAAATAACCTGGTTGCTTTTTAACCATGGGGTCTATACACACCACATGTTTGAGGCCCAAAAGGGCTGTTTCAGCCAGTGCCGAAACCCCAGCGCATACAATGTCTTTGCCGTAATCAGCATAGTTTGCATGGCCTGAGATCTCTAAGGACTTATAACCGCCAAAAGGATGGCGCTTTGCTTTTACTTTTATCATATTATCCTTCTATTTCTTCAATTTGTACTTCAGTAAAAGGTTGGCGGTGACCTTGTTTCTTCCGGTAATTTTTCTTAGGCTTGTACTTAAATACGATAATCTTTTCGCCTTTGCCGTGCTGCAGCACCTTAGCTGTAACTTTCGAGCCTTCAAGCCATGGATTGCCTACGCTAAGTTTGCCGTCTTTGGATATAGCCAGTACTTTGGTAAATTCCACTGACTCTCCTTCTGCAGCCGGTAGTTTTTCTACCCGAATTACATCACCTTCAGATACGCGATACTGTTTACCGCCGGTCTCAATAATTGCATACATTTTTATCTCCTCCTTATCTCGCCGGAATCTAGGTAATAAGTTTTTGAACCCGTCCCGGGCGGTGGCCGGCGTATTCAACCACCTACGCTATTTTAGCACAATCAAACATAAGCTGTCAACGAAATTTAATCTTTTAATCAACTTTTGGGAAATCTCCAAACTAAAGGCTCAAGGGTCTTTTTAGTTTCTTGAGTTCTAGTTGCCACTACTTCTTTAAAATCGATTATATTATCTTTAGTTTTAACTTCCTCTTTTTTGTTTTTTGATATTGTCTCTACTTCTTCATTTTCTATAGGTTTTTCCCGGGTTTTTGCCTTTTCCATATTATCTTCCAAAGGCTTTTTATTTTGGTCTTTAGTGTCTAAATTTGCTGCTGTATCTTCTACAGGAGCTAATTTAATAGTTTCATTTGTTCCTTTATCTTCTACAGCTAAAGTTTTCTTTTTAGTTTCACCTTCAGATTTCTGAGGGTAAGCCTTTCCTTGCTTGCTATCTAAGTACACTACAAGGCCCAACAGATTTGCCATTAACAATAAATACGCCATTGACGCAGAAGATCCTTTTCCAATGGGGGAAAAAAAGTCCCTTATCTCAGCCATAAAAAAACCCCTCCAGCAAAGCTTTTTACACCTTATATATATGTTATGCTGGCGGGGCTTTATTCGTTACAATTTACTTACATTGTCATAGTGCCTTTGTCAGTTTCTACCACCTTTAAGATTTGTTCTTCATTGCCGTTTTCTGCATTTATATACACCAAAAATCTATCCGAGTTTAGCCTTACATCTGCTTCATAGCAAAGCTTTTCATTTAGTGCTTCATCAGGAATAAGGGCCATTCGGATTCTTTCAACTCTCAAGCCCTCTCTGAATTTTTCCCTGACTTCTTCCTCAGTCAATCTAGGCTTTGGCAAGTTTCGCTCTGTGTGAAATGTTAAATAAGCAAGAGCATTAAAACCCACAATCTCACCGGTATCTAAAGCCACTTCTACTTTTATAAAATCTGGATACAAAAGCACGTCTCCATCTTTTGGGACAAAGGACACTGTTATGGTATTGTTTTCTCGCAGTGAGCCTGTAGCTTCAAAGTCTTTATAATTCATAGACTCTAAAAAGACTTTGGCATTGTCTACAGCCTGCTTTATGGCAACTTTAGACCTTTCTATTTCTCTCGTATTCAAAAACCATATCACATGACCGCCTATTTCACTTACATCCATTATAATATCCGGAACTTGCTTTTCTTCTCCTCTGAATTCAATAGTATATGCGGGAATATTACCCTTTGTCCTGCCCGCTATTTCAGCCTTTAAGTTTTTCTTAGTTATCTTATTCACAACTCGGTCAGCGATTTCCAAAGCTTCCCTTTCATTTATCCGCTTTCCCGTGACACCTTTTACAGTAGGACTTTCTACATGGTCAGAAAAGGGACCGTCATAGGTTATGGTAGGAGCTTGCTTCTTTAGTTTTTGGTCAAGGGTTTCTAAACTGTCTCCCATCCCTTTAACAGTTCGGGTGCTAAATAGACCATCTGGCCTGTCTTGCCATCTTATTTTTCCTGCAGATACATCATCCTGCAGTCGTCTAAGCTCTTGATTTAAACTCTGAACATTTTTTCTAAACTCCCTCATCTTTGCCCAGTCGTCATCGGTCACATCTTGTTTTTTTACTAGTTTTTCAGCAATTCTATATGAAAAGTCTCCAAGCTGCGCAAAAAATTTTTGTATATTTGTCATATCTCGATTACCCAGAGGCATGGAAGCGAGACTGTTTCTGGCACCTTCTGACTGATGCCATATGGTAGTCAATAACATAATTCTCTGCTCATCTGAGGAAGTAACCTCACTTTTTGAAATCAGTAAGTTAATGTTATTGACATGTTCCAGTAAATTGTAAAATCCCCGCTGATAAGCTGCTTCTAAGGCATTTTCAGCAGAAGAAGCTCTGGCGTATACAGACCAAAATCCAAATACGAGGACGCCTAGTAACATGAGACTCACTAACCATATATAGGACCTTTTCAAAGTTTTCCCCTCCGTATTTATTTTGCAAAAACATGATTTCCTATTTGAGTTACAATGGGCCTGGACCAAATCCAGCTGCTTACAGGTTTATATGGATTCCAGAAAAAAGTGCACCCATAAGTAGGATCCCATCCGTCCAAAGCTTGCCTTGCAGCTTCAAAGTGGGTTCTAGATGGATATCTTGACCAGACTAAACCATTGCCCACAGATTCAAAGGCACCAGGCTGAAATACTACATCGGCTATTGTAGATGGAAACTTGGGATTTTTTGTGCGATTAATAATTACCGCAGCCACGCCAACCTGACCCAGATAGGGCTCTCCTTCCGCTTCGCCGGCTACAAGGCGGGCCAGTAACATGTGGTCCCCTTCCCAAGATGAAACTGCATAACGCTCTGTCCCTGCTTGCAACTGTTGGTGTGTAATAAAAACTCCTGTGACAATGGTAATTAAAACAACAGCTATGAAAAACAAGACTTTCTTACTCTTCACCTGAAATCACCCTTTTTTATGTTACTGTCCTTATTTTGCTTATTTTTAAAAGGCTTTATACCGGCACCTTTTTGTATCCTTTGCTCATATAATAATTTAGAGAAAAATGTAGGAGGGGAAACAATGAAGCCCAAAAAAAGCCCTGTTACCAGTACCAGTAGTTCTAGCAGCTCTTCTGGCCCCCTACCAAATCCATACACTCTTTTTCTAATACTGATTTTACTTATACAATCCTTCGGCGGAATAAATCGCATTATTAGCAATATAAAGAACATCTTTGGAAAGGAAGAGGAGGGATATAAGTGAGGACATTTAACATAACAGATAACGATATTCAGCTTCTAAAAGCCATACGCCCTTTTATGAGTGGAAAAAGTCAGGAATTGCTAGACCTTTTACTGGTTACAATAAACGTGTTTAAACCGGAGCATCCAGATCAGAAGATAAATTACGATGCTTTAAATACACTGCTTACTATGGTACATGATTCTATTCAGGCTAAAAAAAGCAAAGAAGATATTATAGAGGTTGACGAATACGAGCATGTGGAAAATGAACAGGCGGAGGATGTGGAGAATTTACTTAACATTTTAGCTGAAAAGGAAAACGATGAAGACTAATTTTGAGGGGGCCCTTGCCCTCTTTAATTATAAAAACCATCGTGTTCTTTTTTTTATACACTGCTGCATATACTTTTATAGCAGTATTAATACGCTTATAATCTTGCTACAAAAGGGAGGGGTAGTTTTGGCAGAAAGCGGAGATTCACGTTACAAGGCTGATTTGCTAGATACGGTTTTAGAAGTAATACACGGCCAACGCGGTCAAAACATCAATGAACTAGTAAGTCTCTTAGCTCTAAGCAATTTACTAGGAATAATTAATTTCTTGAATACCCAGGACCTGAAATTTGAAGTAAGATCTCAGCCAAAAAGCGGCACATCAGAGCTTAAAGAAATAGCTGCAACGCTTCTGAGTTCCATGGGTGGAGCAGGTGATAAAAAAATAAACCCTGCAACTCTAATCAATTTAATGAAAACTCTATCAGCTGCAGAGAGCAGTGGGAGCAGTACAAAAAGCTCTGAAAATAAAGCTGAAGATAAGAAAAAAGACTAGGCCGTGCCACCTTTGACACACCTTTGACACGGCCTTTTTATTAATAATATGGGAAAACACAGGTAGCTTTAGTCATCGGCAAAGAACAGGAGAATCAGTATCAGGAACAGAGCAAAGGCCCAGCGACTGCCAAATCTGAAGCCACCACTTTGAACATCTGCCATCTAAAACTCCCCTCCCTTGATGTTTTTAGTATAATATATGCGTCAAGTTGGGCTAAAAGTTCCTCCCGATATTTATGGCTGGGTCAAAAGTGCCGTGCATAAAGCACGGCATTTGACCTTAATCATCAGCAAAGAACAAGAGAATCAATATGAGAAACAGGGCGAAAGCCCAACGACTGCCGCCGAAAAAGCCACCTTGCATATCTGCCATCTAAAATTCCCTCCTTTTTTGTGACCTGATACAGTATATGCAGTGACTGACTTTGGCGTTACAGTGGATTTCCTTCGGATAATCTCTCTCACCTCTGCTATAATATATGAAAACTAATTTTTAACAGTTACCAAGAAATAGCTTAGGAAAGTTTACTATTAAAAAGAACTTTAGGGGCGCTCAAATAATGAGCGCCCCTAGCCTTTAAATAAGCCTGGCTTTTGCATAAGTTCTGTAAGTTTTGTTAATCTGAACTTTTACTTTTAAACCCAAATAATCGGCTCCTTCTTCTACATCGATAACATAGCCGTCTACCCTTGCTATACCATTTTTCGGGTTAGTTACATGGGTTTCTTCGATTATTAGATCTATTATTTGACCTTCCCTAACTGGCATTGCAAAATTTTCAAGTTTTGCCTTGCTTCCTACAGCTTTTACGCGGATTTCCTCGGGATGTAAATCATCTTTGCCTTTTATAAAAATGTATTTCCCATATCGCTGCTCTAATTGGCTTAATCTGCATCCCCCTGCACCTATGACTACTGCAGCCACCGATGGGTGAACTTCCACCAAAATGGCTTCTCCTCTCCGAGTTCTAAATATCCGGGAAATTTCCCTTTCTACTCTTTTTGCCATAATATCTTCTGATAAAATCCTGCCTCTTCCTTCACAGTAAGGACAAACTTTCTCTAAAACCTCATCTAAACTCTG
>JAMNZY010000006.1 GCA_023622055.1 Bacillota bacterium | reverse complement strand
ACAATATCAGGTTTTTCCGTAGCAACTAAGATATCTATATCTTTTACCATCTCTTTTTTGCGGCGCAGGCTTCCGGCAATGCTAATGTGGCTTACTTCATTCATGCTGGAGAGAATTTCCACAACTCTGTTTGCCACAGGCAAGGCAATGGCCAGCAGTACCCTTTCTCCATGCCCTTTTAAGGTTTGTATCCCTTTTAAAATTGACTGCTCAGTTTTTACACCCATACCCGGTAAATTCCTGAGTTTATGGGCTTTAGCAGCCTTTTCCAATTCTTCAATGGAGGTGATTCCCAGATTTTCGTAAATAACTTTGATTTTCTTTGCCCCCAGACCGGGAATTTTCAGCATTTCCACAAGGCCCCGCGGAAAATCCCTTTTAAGTTCTTCGTAGTATCTGCAGGTGCCGGTACTTAGAATTTCATGGATTTTTTCCTCTAAGGCCTTACCAATGCCATCTATTTCCTGTAACCGGGACTTTTTTGCCACCTCTTCTATTTCAATAGGTAGATTTTCTATTGTGTGTGCTGCTTTACGATATGCCCTTATTTTAAAAAAGTTTTCGCCCTTGATTTCTAGAATGTCAGCAATATCATTAAAAATAAATGCTACTTCAAAATTTCTCATAATCTTTCAACCCTTTGTATCTCTGTCGAAAGCAGTTAAAAACTCATCATATTCTTGCTTTAACTTGAAAAGCTCATCAGTAATGTTAATGGCCGTCAACACCGCCAAATGAGTTCTGCTCAACTTAGGATTGTTTTTTTCCAAATTATACATCTTCCTATCTACATATTGAGCCACTTGCTTGATGTACTCTTCAGAGACAGTTCCCTTTATATAATAATCTTCTCCATTTATTTTTACTTTAACCCGATTTATTGGTTTTGCTCCACTGGACATGCAAACCACCCCAATTTTTTTATGTGCCATAACATTTTAAGAAGCGGCAGAGCCGCTTCTTATTCTATTGCATTTATTGTTATTATTCTTCAAATTTCTGCAAAATCCTTTATTCTCTTAAAGTAGCACCAAATTTTTCAGAAAGTCCTGTTTTTATCTTTTCAATAATTTCATTGACTTCCTCATCCGTAAGGGTCCTGTCTTCCGCTCTAAATATAAGGGAAAAGGCCATGCTCTTGTGCCCCTTGGCTATCTGACTTCCCTGGTAAACGTCAAAGAGCTCAACTTTTTCCAGCAGCTCTCCTCCATTTTCTTTCATTACTTCTATTACATCAGCTGCTAAGACTTTTTCCTGGACAACTATAGCCAGATCTCTATCTGATGCAGGGAATCTGGGCAGTGGTTTGAAGTCAATTTTTTCTGAGGCTCTGCTTAATACTATGTCCAGATCTAACTCTGCCAGATATACCCTTTTGCCTATTTCGTAGTTTTCAAGGACATCTGGATGTACTTCACCTGCATATCCAATCACATGACCGTCAATTTCTATGCGGGCACATCTGCCAGTATGGAAAGCAAAATGCTTGGCTTGTATAAATTTGTAATTTTGTATTCGCAAATTGAAGAATATGGTTTCTATTATCTGTTTTAAATCATAAAAATTCACTGTTTCTCCACACAAGCCCAGGGAAATTCTCTCGTTCTCATAGGGAAGTTCCTCCAAAGGTAATTTTTTAGGCAAGTAAACGGCTCCAACTTCAAAGAGTTTCAGCTCTTGAGCCTTATGACTTAAATTAAAGCGGATCACATCAAGCATATTTGGCATAAGGGTGGTTCGCATAATGCTGTGGTCTTCTCCCAATGGGTTTAAAATTCTTATTGCTTGCCTTAAATTGCTGTCTTCCGGAGCATTTATATTATCAAATACCTTTGGACTTACAAAAGAAAATGTGTAAATTTCGGAATATCCGCTGTAAACCAATAAATCTTTTATGTCCCTTAAGTGTTTTTGCTCTGAATTTAGCCCACCATGGGTAACATTGCCTTCAGGCAATGTAATGGGCAATCTGTCATAACCGTACATTCTCGCTATTTCCTCTATGATATCAGCCTCTTGAGTAATGTCCATTCTAAATGTGGGTACAACTGCCTCAAAACCATCATCTTTAGTATTGACTTTGATTTCCAAACGATTGAGTATCTGCACAATTTCATCAGAACTAATGTCTGTTCCCAGTACCTTATTTATCTTTTCAGGACTAAAGGGAACAACTTTTGGGTCAGTTTTACCTGGAAATACATCCACATAACCCTTTAATACTTTTCCAGCGCCAAACTGTTCAATTAACTCACATGCCCTGTCTACAGCTTTTAGACACAAATTAGGGTCAATGCCCTTTTCAAATCTCATGGATGATTCAGATCTTAGACCCAACTGTCTTGAAGTTTGTCTAATGCTGGAACCTAAAAAATTTGCTGATTCCAACAAAATGCGATTAGTGGACGATGTTATTTCTGAGTTGGCCCCTCCCATTACCCCTGCTACGGCCAAAGGTTTATTTTTATCTGCGATGACAAGCATGTTTTCATTGAGCTCTCTTGTCACTCCATCAAGGGTTTCTATTTTCTCAGATGGCTTGCCTCTGCGCACAATAATTGAGCCGCCTTCTACTTTGTCAAAGTCAAAGGCGTGTAAAGGCTGCCCCAACTCAAGCATCACATAGTTTGTGATATCAACAATGTTGTTGATGGGGCGCACACCGCAAGTCTGCAGTCGCCGCTGCATCCAAAGGGGTGAAGGTTTAATTACCACATCTTCAACTATTCGAGCTACATATCGATGGCATAAATCCTCAGCCTCTATGTGGATTTGGGCTAGGTCCTGAGCATTTTTTTCTGCCTCTTCTTTTAAACTTATGGCAGGTTGGTGAAAGTCTAGCTTGAAAGTTGCCGCAACTTCTCTAGCCATCCCTGTGATACTTAAGCAGTCGGAACGGTTTGGCGTTATCTCAAAGTCTATAACCGTATCTTCTAAGTTTAAGTATTCTTTAATATCTGCACCTATAGGAGCATCTTCCGGCAATATGAAAATTCCTTCCTGGATTTCTGGCGGCAGACCGTGGTCGTCAAAGCCCAATTCTTCTGCTGAACAGAGCATGCCTGCCGATTCCACTTGTCTAAGTTTTGACCTTTTGATTTTTTTGCCGCCGGCTATAGTTGCACCGTGAAGGGCTACTGGCACTTTGTCTCCTTCTTTTATGTTGGTGGCTCCTGTTACTATTTGGAGTTCTTCACTGCCTACATTTACACGTGTAACCAGCAATTTATCAGCATTGGGATGCTTTTCAACCTTTGTAATAAGTCCTACAACTACATTTTTAATGTCTTGGCCCCACTGCTGAATACTTTCCACGTTAGAGCCTGACATGGTAAGTCTTTTTGTCAGTTCATTTATGTCTTGGGGAACATCCACAAAGTCTTTTAACCAACTTATTGGAACAAGCATTCACTTATCCTCCTTACTAAAACTGCTTTAGAAATCTCACATCATTTTCAAAGAAAAGTCTCAAGTCATTAATTCCATACTTCAGCATTGCAATCCTTTCCACACCCATCCCAAAAGCAAAGCCATTTACTTTTTCAGGATCTAGACCAACATATCTAAAGACATTGGGATGGACCATGCCGCATCCTAGGATTTCCAGCCAGCCGGTGTAAGAACATATGCGACATCCTTTGCCTGAACAAACAATACACGATATATCCATTTCTGCGCTAGGCTCTGTGAACGGGAAAAAATGGGGTCTAAAACGTGCCTTTCGATCATGGCCAAACATCTCCTGGACAAATTTTACAAGGGTACCTTTAAGGTCTCCCATTGTAAAGCCTTCCCCTACTGCCAAGCCCTCTACCTGGTGAAACATAGGTGAGTGGGTGGCATCTACGGTATCTGAACGGAAAACTCTGCCTGGCGCTATGATTTTCAAAGGGGGCTTTTTATTTTCCATGGTCCGCACTTGAACTGGCGAAGTCTGTGTTCTAAGCAAAATATTTTCCGTAATATAAAATGTATCCTGAAGGTCCCTGGCGGGATGATCTGCCGGTGTGTTTAAAGCCTCGAAATTATAGTAATCCAGTTCAATTTCTGGTCCTTCCACCACTTCATATCCCAGGCCTATAAATATATCCCTAATTTCATCAAGGACTAATGTCAGTGGATGTTTGCTGCCAATGGAAGGCTTTGTGGGAATGGTAACATCTATAAACTCCTGCTGCATCTTTTGCTCTTGAACAGCTTTCTTTATCAGCTGCATCTTTTCGCTGAATTTACTCTCTAGTTCATCCTTTATTTCATTTGCCATTTTTCCAATGACGGGTCTTTCTTCAGGAGAAAGCCTTGCCATTCCCCTGAGTATTTGAGTTAGTTCACCCTTTTTGCCTAAAATTTTCACTCTCAGTTTATTTAATTCATCCATATCTTTTAAGTCTGATAAGGCTTGCAAGGTATTTTCCTTTAACCGCATTAAATCATCTCTCAACTTATATACCTCCTGCTAAATATATGTAAGTAAAGAAAAAGCTTCCGTCCAGCTAGGGACGAAAGCTACCTTCCGTGGTACCACCCTTGTTCAGTTTGATGAACAAACTCTCATTGTTCTGTAACGGAGAAAACCGAGGAGACCTACTGAATTCAGCCCCCCTGCTCCAGAGCGAACTTCAGCGGACTCTGCCATAAGAGGACTTGCAGTCGGTGATCCTCTCTCCCTGAAAGGCTCCTCCGCTTACTCTCTCCTTCATAGCCTTTATGATGTAATTAATTCTTTATAAATAAGATAGGCCGCGATGGATCCGGTAACCTCAAAAATATTCCAAAAAAAGTCGGCGGTCAGCATTGGCCACGCCCTTTCCCGTAAGGTTTACACATATTATAGCACAGCAAAAAAGTATTTACAAGAGAAAGGACTAAGTTTGGCTCCTTTGTCTCACTGCTTCAAATACTATAATCCCATGGGCTACAGCCACATTTAATGACTCCGCTTGACCGGGCATGGAAATTTTTATCAACTCATCTGAAAGGATAGATATTTCTTGTGATACACCTTCAGCTTCCGAGCCCATCACTATGACGGTACTTGTTTTAAAGTTTACATTGTAATAGGCTTTTTTCGCGGATAAATGAGTAGTTACAACTTGCCCACCCCTTTGTTTTAGCTCAACAAGGGTTTTGCACAGATCATCTGTCTGGACTATAGGGATGTGAAACAAAGAACCCATAGTTGAGCGGACAACTTTAGGGTTGTATATGTCAACACAACCTTTCCCTACAACAATGCCATCAGCACCGGCAGCATCAGCAGTTCTTATTATTGTACCCATATTGCCAGGATCTTGTATTCTATCCAAGGCAATTATTAGAAAGTTCTCTTTGAGTATATTGTCAATTTCCA
>JAMNZY010000224.1 GCA_023622055.1 Bacillota bacterium | reverse complement strand
GCATCACCTTGAAGGCCAATCCTATCAATCCTCGGCTTTTCCGGATCATAGAGTTTAGGATAACGGTATGCTTCCTGGAAGTATAAATAACTTCTGCAGACGAAAATAGCCAAATCCAACACCCGGTGCAGTGGCAATTCTTCAGATTGACGGGACCATTTTTCTCCTGTGTGGCGCCACACTTTGGCAGAGATATCTACTTTCCCTCTGTCATTCCACTGGGCAAGGCCTAAAGAAAGCCCTTTGGCATCAGATTTATAAGCATTCCTCCCATCGATGTTTTCGTAGTTTTCACAGACAATAACGGGTTTGTGCTTTAAGTTTGTGGGTATTTTCATTTTATGCCTCCTGTATTTACTAATTTACTAAATTACTAATTTACTATTTTAGTATAACCCATGTTTTTCTTCCGGTCAATGTTAGATTAACCAATTCAATAAAAAAACCCCTAAAAGGGGTTAAAGGAACATTTATTAATTTGGTCTATATAATGGTAATGTAAAACTTTACAGGAAAACCTTGAGATACTACTTCCTCGCTGTTGTGCCGTGCACGCTGAATTATCAGTTAAATTTTATCGAGGTGAGAACAATGTGGGTAGATTTTCCCCCTCAGATAATGGTCCACGAAATTGCACCAGGGGATACACTTTATTCTTTAGCAAAGGATTATAACACCATTATCTAATCCTACAGCCATAGCACATATTAAAGGAGGGCCCCTTAGGCCTCAAATCCAAGGTGTTATGGCTTTCTATAAAGTCAAAGGCGGTACCTGGGTATGTGTTGAGGTAAAGGGCTTGCCTCTTTATCGAAGGGCTACAGATGGTCAAAATCCCATAGGCCCCCATGGTTTTCATATACATGAATTTGGAAGCTGTGAGGTAGGCGATCCGGAAAATCCCTTTCAAGGAGCAGGAGGCCACTGGAACCCTACAAATCAGCCCCACGGTAACCATGCCGGTGATTTGCCTGTGCTGTTTTCAAATAAAGGCTATGCCAAAATGTGCTTTTTCACCGATGCCTTTACACCTGACGATGTAATAGGCAAGGCAGTTATAATTCATGAAAACCCAGACGATTATCGAACAAAGCCTGCAGGAAATTCAGGCAAGCGATTAGCCTGCGGGATAAATACAAACGTCAATCCATTCTATGTAACCTGAGTACTTTTCAAGTTCAGGGATGGTAAGTTCAATGGCACTGTTGCTGCTTCCACAAGCCGGGAACACAGTTTCAAAGCGCATAAGGGATTCGTCAAGATAAACGGCAACATCTTCTCCTACTCCAAAGGGACACACCCCGCCAACTTCAAATCCTATTAATTCTACTACTTCTTCTGGAGAAAGCATCTTGGCCTTAGTGCCAAATCTTTTTTTATACTTTTTGTTATCTATCCTAACATCTCCTGCAGTTACAATGAGAATGGGCTTTTCATTTACCTTAAAAGCCAATGTCTTTGCAATCCGAGCCGGCTCACAATTGAGGGCTTTAGCTGCCAGCTCCACCGTTGCACTGGATACGTCAAATTCCTGTATCCTATCTTCCATATTCCACTTGCTAAAATATTGTCTTACTTTCTCTATTCCCATAAAACTTCCTCCCTAGTAATCCTTATCTGCAACTATACTTTAACAAAACCTCCTGAAGTTGTCCATGTAAGCGCCATTTTGCAGAGTGCTAACAAAGTCGGCAGATACTCCATGGCTTCCATTGCCCAGGAAGCAATGCTGTCTGCAGTATAGGCTTATTGCACTCCTTTTTTATCATTGAGTGTTAGGTTATTTATGGAAGTCTGGCTTTTCCCCTCCTTGAAAAATACTATACCCGTAAGAAACTGTTGGAAAAGGCATTTGCCTCCCCTTTTTGCTTTATTGCTTTATCAAAGGCATGGCGGGAGGTAATAAGCGTCCTCGGAATACTAATCATGGCAAAAGCTGGGGGCATTGTCATAGTTTATAATTAGGTCTATTCCTTTATGGAAAAATGCGATAAGATAAATTAAAGTAGTTTTTTAAAATCAGATTTGTTGAATAAAATTAGTTCATTGGAGGTATATGAAGTGAAAAAACTTACAGTGCTTTTGGTCATATTGATATTGTTGCTTCCTTCGGCAGTTCTAGCCCATGATATAGGAGACAGGATTCAGTTTCAAGGGGATGTTAAAGTATACTCAAATGAAATTGTAAACGGTGATGTTGTATCTTTTATGGGAGATGTTACCGTTGATGGAAAAGTAATGGGCGATGTAGTTGCTCTGATGGGCAATGCCATTATAAATGGCGAAGTCAAGGGAGATGTAACTGCTGTAGGAGGTCATGTTATTCGAAGTGACACTTCTAAAATCCACGGTAAAGTGACACAAATAGGTGTAGGAGAAGGCATTGGAAATATGATACGTAACTTTACTCATTTTAGACCCCGTTATAATTTCGGTATAAGAAGTTATACTTTTTCTACTATCTTTAATACTTTCCGTTTTCTCGGCACCATGGCACTGGCAGCTCT
>JAMNZY010000175.1 GCA_023622055.1 Bacillota bacterium | reverse complement strand
ACTGGTATTGGAAACGTCACTGGCGCTACGATTATCGGTGAAATCGGTGACATATCTAAGTTTAGCAGCCCCAGAAAACTGGTAGCATTTGCAGGTATTGATGCTTCAGTTAGTCAATCCGGTGAATACGAGGCTACACATAATGTCATGAGCAAACGCGGTTCACCATATTTACGTAAAGCCATTTTTCAGGCTGCAATGATTGCTTCTTTTAAAGACCCAGTTTTAAGTGCCTTCTATCAGAAAAAGCGGGCAGAAGGCAAGCATCATCTTACCTGTATCGGTGCCGTTTCTAGGAAAATGTGTTATATCATTTATGCTGTTTTAAGGAATAACCAGCCTTATGTGCCTAAGGCGTAATCCTTGTATTTATATAATTTATTTAAATTGTCAGGTTTGTAGCAATACAAGCCTTTTTGTGATGCCTGTTTTTAGTTGGATCTCATTTATAGTTTTTTTACATATTTTATTTGACTTTTAATAGTTGGTCTTTCACTTAAAAGGGTACTCCGTCACCCTCAATATCATCTATTCCTGGATCAAAGCTGAAATCCGCATCAATATCATCAAAATCCGGTTCCATTGAACTGGACTTGGGTCTGTCTAAAAATTGCACAGAGTCAGCTACCACTTCGGTGATATACCTTCGCTGACCGTCTTGACCTTCATAGGACCTTATTTGCAATCTGCCGTCCACTCCCACCAACCGCCCTTTTGTAAGGTTGTTGGCACAGACTTCTGCCAGCTTGCGCCATACCACAATTCTGATAAAGTCTGCTTCTCTCTCACCTTTTTGGTTCACATAGGGTCTATCTACGGCAATGGTAAAATGGGCTACTGGCACTCCGTTGGCCGGAGTGAATCTAAGTTCAGGATCCCTTGTAAGTCTGCCTATTAACACAATCCTGTTCAGCAAGGTATTCACCTCTTATTTATCTAATTTGACAATAAGGTGTCTCAAGAGCCCATTGGTAATCTTGAAAACTCTGTCCAGCTCTTGGGCGGTTTCGGGACTAGCAGTAAATTCCATTAGGAAATAATAGCCTTCCTTTTGCTTCTTTATAGGATAGGCTAGCTTGCGCTTGCCCCATTCATCGACCCTATCCACTTGACCACCCTCGTTTTGGATGATCCCCTTGAAGCTTTCCACCAACTCATTTACAGCTTCAGTTTCCAAATTAGGGTCAATGATGAACATGGTTTCATATCTTCTCACTATTCTTCACCTCCACGGACTAATTGGCCCCTATTTAGGAGCAGAGATGTTCGGACGTATTATATCATTAAATACTTTGGTTTTCAAGACAAAGTCTTTTCAATTGCCTTCACTGGAGACAATTTTTTTCACTGATTTTTCAAATTTACGGCGAGGTATCATTACTTTTCGTCCACACCCCATGCACTTTATTCCAAAATCCATACCAATTCTCCAAATCTGCCAAGTATCGCTGCCACAGGGGTGTTTTTTCTTCATCTGAACTATGTCCCCTAAGCTGAAATTCACAGTCCCTCCCCCTTGCTTTGTTTACTGATATAAACCATTCGTGGATATGGTTTTTCTATTCCTTCCTCTGCGAACTTCTCTAAAACGGCTTTCCGAATTTCCCTTTCTACACTCCACTGCTTCATAGGCTCTGTCCTTGCTAAAATGGATACCACAATTTCAGTGGGCCCTAAATTTGATATCCCAAGTACCGTGGGGCCTTCCAGAATATCATCTCTCTTTTTTTTCACCCTTTGGCAGACGTCATCTAGGGCTTTGAAAACCTTGTCCAGGTCTTCCTCATAGGCTATATTGATGTTTACTAATGCCCGCATCATACCTCGCGAATGATTGGTGACAAGGGTGATTTCTCCATTGGGGATAATGTGAAACTGTCCTCCAAAATCCCGCAGCTTAGTTGTCCGAAGGCCAATTTCATCCACAATTCCTGAAACCCCGCCAATTTCCACATAGTCACCCACATTGTACTGGTCTTCAAAAATCAGAAAAAATCCTGATATTATATCTTTTACCAGATTCTGGGCACCAAATCCTACTGCCAGGCCTCCTACTCCTGCCGCTGCCAGCAGCGAAGTGGTGTTTACTCCTATAATCTCCAAGATATTTAAGGCTGCCATAAAGTATGTAACGTATCTGACTATACTCTTTAAAAGGCTGGCCAGGGTCTTTCGCTTGTTTTCATCAAATTGCAAATTTTCTTTTCTACCCATAAACAAAAGGCGGGTTATAAATTCATTGGAAATTTTTATAATGAGAGCAGACACAAGCAAGACTGTGGCAATTTTTACAAGAGGTATTACGGAACTTGGCAGTTGTGTCATTAAAGAATTATAAGCTTGGACTATATCTTCCAAAGTGTAGCACCCCATTTCTAAATTAATTTTACCACAATAGGACTGATAAAGTCTAAAAATCTCAAGTGATTTAATATATATGAAGAGCTAACTCCCTTATCCAATATGCTGCCAGGAAAGACCATTAAAAAAGGAGATGTCACTGCACTGAGGAGCGCAAACCACAGAGCCGTCCTGGCAATGCCAAAGACAGTCCCCATGAGCCTGTCAAATAAGGTTAAACCGGATACTTTTATAATGCCATTGACAAAGTATGCGGGTATCAAAAATATCAATTGGACCAATAAAAAAACTGAGAAAAACCCTATGGCACCTAAGGCCAAGTCAACTATACTTTTAAAATTAATTACACCAAGGGCATCATGTTCCATGATGGCGGGAGTAAGCATAATACTGCTTAAATATTTGTCAATAGCTAGCCTTGACTTTAAAAGACTTACCGCTTGGTCTCTGTAAAAAATCCCCATAAACATGGCTACTACAACTCCTGCTGTCTTAAAGGCAGACACAGCAAAACCTTTGAAAAAGCCCTGGATGGCACTTTTTATTAAAACAACCAGCAATATAATGTCCAGCCAATTCACTTTAATATCCCCCCTGTGCACTTTCAAAGAGCGCACTTTTGTCTTCAAAAACTGCTATTATATAGTTTTTGTCTGTAACTTCCAATTCCTTTATGCCTTTTTGTCTAATACTTGATACAAGCAGCCCTTCACGGGATAAAATCATGATCCCATAATTATCTACAATATATATAAAATCCCCGTATTTATCAACTAAGTTTACATCAGTATCTAAACTGTATGAGCATACTTTTTTGCCACTCCTTGACAGCATAATCAGCTCATAATGCACATCTTGGCTCAAATTCCCCATCTTTTCTTTAACTACCACTGTGGTAAAACCGTCACTTCCTATATCTCCCCGCAGCACTTCTCCATTAAATTTGTGTTCCCACAGAAGCTGACCTTTATAGTCCATAAAAATCGCCCTGTCTCCTGCAATAAGGCCAATGCCTTCAGGGGTAGCCTCCACCTGGTAGAGTGGCTCTGAATATGTATTGTCTATTAAAATCTGTCCAGTGGTTCCAATTACGACAAGCTTTGACTTGACATTTTCATCGATTATATTAAAGACCCCGTAAAGACCCTTAGGGTGAACACTGCCTGATATAATACTGCCTTCCAAGGGCAATTGCCACATGGTATTGCCCGAGTCAGCCAACAAAATCCCATGGTCTTTACCATGAAATTGCCCCGACAAAAGTAAGTATTTGTCTCTGACACATAAAATCCTTATTACGTCTGATAAATCAGACTTTTGAAACATTTCATGGCCACCATCGTCAAGAAATGATAGCAAATTGTCTTTCTGGACAATTATTCCTTCAGGCCCCATCCAGAGAAGCTTTCCATTTAATTTTAAATCCCATAGAACTTTGCCCCTTTGGGAAATCTTCTTCAAATTGCCCTTATGGTAATTGTAATAAAAATCTCCCCCGGCCCATGCCAGCTTTCCCTGGACTTGTAAAATTGGGTCTGGAGTCTTTGTCTGAAAAAGGGCATTTTTCGAAAATCCGATGGGATTGTCATTTAAGACAAAGGTAACGGCAAGTACCAGCAAGAGCAAAATGCCGCATAAGATTGACGGCCTCAAAGCTGACTTTCCCCTCATTTTACCACCCCATATTTATTATTTATATGATTCTATTTTGGGGCTTAAAAACCTTCTTTTTGCCAAAAAAATGGAAAAGTTCTTTTGTTTACCCCATAAATATGATTAAAAAATGAAACTATGCACATAATTTAATATGAATACTAAAATGTGGTTGCACATATAATGTTACAAAGCTTTTCAGGAGGAAAAACATGTTTTTACAAGAGCCTTATGCTCCACAAAGGGAATTGCGGATACACATGGATTCTCCCCTGGCATATAAAATGTTTTGCCACTATTTTGTGAAAACTCTTGCCCACACATATAATGCTCAGCCCCTTGTGATAATGTGTATCGGCACAGACCGTTCCACAGGAGATGCTCTGGGCCCTCTGGTGGGAGAGCGGCTGTACAAAGGGTGCAAATATGCTCAAGTTTTAGGAAATTTAAAGGAACCGGTCCACGCAGTAAATCTTGAAGAAGTTTTAGAAAAAGTCCATAGTACATATGATAAACCCTTTATTATTGCCATAGATGCTTCTCTTGGCCGCTCGGAAAATGTAGGCACAATTAAAATTGCCCCTGGAGCCCTAAGACCAGGTGCCGGCGTCAATAAAAACTTGCCGCCCGTCGGCGATTTTCACATTACAGGGGTAGTCAATGTGGGAGGATTTATGGAATATTTAGTCTTGCAAAACACTAGACTCTTTACTGTGATGAAAATGGTAGATATTATTTCCATTGGAATCCTGGAAGGCTTGGAAATTTTTTTTGGGAAAAATAAAAACCCCATCAACCCAACATAAGACTTTGATGGGGTAGAAACTTGGCTTTTGTCAACTGTCTTGATTTTATAAAAAATGGTCATAAACTCTATTTTTTATAATTTCATATACTTCTTCCGGTGTTTTATTTTGTGCATTTACAAGGAGTACACCAGTAGAGTTGTTGACCGCAAAATTTACTGGAACTGCCGATGTTACATGCTCTATCTGAATTTCAGATAATGAGCGATTTTTATATACAAGGGCATCAACAGCCAGCTGGTCTTTTCCCCAATCTACTACCTGAAAGCCTTTGTCTTGCAAGTACTCCCTGATATCTTCAAGACCTTCCTCCAAAGCCACAGTTTTAGTACAGCTCACAAAAAAGCACCTCCCCTTTTATTGTTTTCAAGGGGAGGTTTGTTTATTCCTTACAACTTTCAAAGCTTTCGGCATTATGGAAAAAGTAACCGGCGTATGCCCGATGATTTCTCCATCTACTTGGGCAGCCACTGGAGTTTCAAATTCTATTTTTACATTTTTGCCTCTTATGACCTCAAAGGCCTTATGATTCTTATGACCGCCGCTAAATACGCTGGGCAAAAATCTTATAATTTCCAGTTTGCTAATTTCTCCAAC
>JAMNZY010000180.1 GCA_023622055.1 Bacillota bacterium | reverse complement strand
ACATCATAATATTTGACAAATCGAAAAACAAGCAGCACTGCGCCAAACCCCTCGAAGACAAGGGTTATAAGCAAAATGCGCCTAGTTAGTACTTTCTCCACTTTTCGAAGCCTCCGGCAGGCTTAAAAGGATTGCTCCCACCAGTATTAATAAGCAAACACCAAAAGCTAGTGTCCGAGTAGGCTTTATCTTTTTAAGTCCTGCATCTAATAGCTTAATCCCTATCGCCTCCGAAATATCCAAAAAAAGCGACCTGAGCCGCTTTTTACTGGACGTTTGCCTTGGCAATATCTACCAACTGAGAAAACCCGCTGGCATCATTTATTGCCATTTCAGACAACATTTTGCGATTAATTTGTATTCCGGCTTTTTTAAGGCCGCAGATAAACTTGCTGTAAGAAATTCCATTGGATCTAGCTGCGGCATTGATTCTAGCAATCCACAGCTTCCTAAAATCTCTCTTTTTAAGTTTTCTACCTCTGTAAGCATGAGATAAAGCCTTTAAGACCGCCTGGTTAGCAGGTCTAAATAATTTGCTCATTGAGCCTCTATAACCTTTTGCAAGCTTAAGAATCTTTTTATGTCGCTTACGTGCAGTAACTCCTCTTTTAACTCGTGCCATATAATTATCCTCCTTTGACTTACATATAAGGTATTACCTGTTTTATTCTCTTTAAATCGGCTTTACTAAGCATAGCCGGTTTTCTTAAGTATCTTTTTCTCTTAGCAGTTTTCTTGGTTAATATATGGCTTTTGAAGGCCTTAGCCCTTTTAATCTTACCTGTTTTTGTAACTCTAAATCTTTTAGCAGCTCCTCTGTGTGTTTTTACTTTTGGCATAAATATGTCACTCCTTAGTTTTAGTTTGTTTTGGTGAAAGAATCATGACCATATTTCTACCTTCAATTACAGGTGGCTTTTCAACTACTCCCAGCTCTTTTGTCTGTTCTATCATCTTGTTTAAAACGTCCTCACCCAATTTGGTGTGTGTCATTTGCCTACCCCGAAATTTAATGCTCACCTTAACCTTGTTTCCATCTTGTAAAAACTTTATAGCACTTTTTAATCTGACTTGGAAATCGTGGTCATCAATGGTAGGGTTCATCCTGATTTCTTTTACATTGATTACTTTTTGATTTTTGCGTGCTTCTTTTTCACGTTTGCTCTGTTCATATTTATATTTCCCATAATCCATAATTTTACATACGGGCGGCTTGGCATTAGATGCAACCTTTACAAGGTCCAGTTGAGCTTCCTGTGCGTGGCGCAGCGCATCTTTTAACGGCATGATACCCAATTGCTTTCCATCAGGGCCTATTACTCTAACTTCGCGAGCCTTAATTTCGTGGTTCACCTGTATATCCTTATCTTTGCTAATACTGTTCACCTCCAAGACATAATAAAACCAATTAATAAAAAAGGGACGAGAAGAATCACTCGTCCCGTCCTTACCGTTGACAGATTAATAACCTTATAAGCCTTAGCCATAAGGTGAGAAGTGAATCTTCTGCTTAGAATTGTTATTTAATTACACCAGTTAATATATCACATATTAACCTTTACTGTCAATTAAATTTTGAAGTTAATGATTTTACTTCATCAATAAAGGATTCAATAGATTTTTGCCCAATATCGCCTTTTTCCCTCACCCGCACAGAAACAGTATTTTCTTCTGCTTCTTTATCGCCCACAATTAACATATATGGAACTTTTTGCATCTGTGCTTCTCGTATTTTGTAGCCTATCTTTTCGTTTCTTTCGTCAAGCTCTACTCTGATACCAGCTTCCTCCAAGCGGTGTTTTACTTTGCGGGCATAATCCATGTGTTTTTCACTAATAGGCAGTATTCTGGCCTGAACAGGAGCCAGCCAAACCGGAAAAGCACCGGCAAAATGTTCTATCAATATCCCGATGAACCGTTCTATACTGCCGAAGATAACGCGGTGAATCATAACTGGGCGATGTTTTTCTCCATCAGGACCAATATACGTTAAGTCAAAGCGCTCTGGCATCTGGAAGTCCAACTGTATGGTGCCGCACTGCCAGGTCCTTCCTATACTATCCTTTAAGTGAAAATCTATTTTAGGACCGTAAAAAGCGCCATCGCCTTCATTTATTTTATATGGCATACCTTTTTTTTCTAGGGCTTTTTGCAAGGCATTTGTTGCCTGCTCCCATAGCTCGTCAGAGCCCATGGAGTCTTCAGGTCTTGTGGAAAGCTCTACATGATATTCAAAGCCAAATATTTTGTAGACATAATCAATTAAATCTATTACACCTATTATCTCTTCCTCTATTTGAGAAGGCATCATAAAGATGTGCGCATCATCCTGGGTAAAACAGCGTACTCTCATGAGCCCATGCAATACCCCTGACTTTTCGTGCCTATGGACAAGCCCAAGTTCCCCCAATCTTATGGGTAAATCCCTGTAACTGTGTGAAGCAGTTTTATACATGAGTATGCCGCCAGGGCAGTTCATGGGCTTTACTGCATAATCCAATTCATCTATTTTAGTAAAGTACATATTCTCCTTGTAGTGGTCCCAGTGGCCTGATCTGCGCCAGAGCTGTTCATTTAATATGATGGGTGTTTTTATCTCCTGATAACCCCGTTTTTGATGCTCACGGCGCCAAAAATCAGTCAATATATTCCATATCACCATGCCCTTTGGATGGAAAAACGGAAAACCTGGCCCTTCCTCGTGAATGCTGAAAAGATCGAGTTCTTTGCCCAGTTTGCGATGATCGCGCTTTTTAGCTTCTTCAATTCTGGCAAGGTATTCTTCCAGCATGGATTTTTTGGGAAAAGATATGCCGTAAATCCTTTGAAGCATCTTATTGCGTTCATCGCCTCTCCAGTAAGCGCCAGCAAGGCTTGTCAGCTTAAAGGCTTTTATTTTGCCCGTAGAGGGAATATGAGGACCTGCACAAAGGTCTGTAAACTCTCCCTGTTTATAAAAACTTATGTTCGCCTCTTCTGGAAGTTCCTCAACTAATTCTACTTTATAAGGCTCATTTTGGTTTTTCAAATGATTTAAAGCTTCTTGCCTTGAAATATCTTCCCGATAAAAAGCATAGTCTTCTGCAACTATTTTCGCCATTTCCTGTTCTATTTTCTCAAGATCAGATGGAGAAAAGCTTTCCTCCCTGTCAAAATCATAATAGAAGCCTTCGTCAATAGCAGGGCCAATAGCGAGCTTTACTTCCGGAAATAGTCGCTTTACCGCCTGAGCCATTACATGAGATGTGCTGTGCCAAAATACTTTGCGGCCTTCTTCATCGTCAAAAGTCAGTATTTCAACCTGGCAATCGTCTTGGACTTTGTAGCTTAAATCTTTTACGACTCCGTCCACTTTGGCAGCCAGGGCCTCTTTTCCCAGCTTCTTGCTTATATCTTCGGCAATTTCAAACAATGAAATACCCTTCGGATATGTTTTTTTAATTCCATCTTTTAATGTTACCTGTACTTCGTTCATAATACCCCTTCCTTTACCTTTATGTTACATTATGTTATTCAAAAAGCCTCTCATCCCTAAGGGACGAGAGGCTTTCCCGTGGTTCCACCCTAATTTGAACTCATTAGCTTTTAAGGCTTGCAGCCGTAAAACTCCGAGGTGGTCTTCGGCTTAGTTTTCCCAGGGCTTTTCCAGCTACCGGCCCCTCTCTGAGGGAAAAATCATAAGCTTACTCTTCTCATCATAGTTTTTTGTAACTATAGAATTTTATTTATTATAAATCTTATGGTTACATATGTCAAGAGTTCGCGGCTACTGTCCTACAGCTTTATTGCTGCGCTGATATATTATACCTACTAATGCCAAAAGGGCCCCTGATAAAATCAAAATTGTTTCTACCGATATCACATCTGCCAATGGGCCGAAAATCAAAATGGCCACCGGCATAGAACTGGCTGTGATAATTTGAACAATAGAAAAGACCCGGCCTAACACTGATGGATCAGTAATTTCCTGAATAAATACTGTTTCCGCTGTGGAGATAATAGGCACAAAGAAACCAGAACATGCCATAATAATCAAATATAAGATAAAGTTTCCCGTTGTGCCGAGCAGGACGAAGCTTATTCCAAAAGCCACAAGGCAGGTAGCAATGGTTTTAATCTTATCCTTGAAATCTCCATGTAATGAAACAAATACGCCACCAATTAGTGTACCGATTGTCCAGACTATCTCAATAGCAGAGAGTCTCCATACATCACCGCCGAAACTTCTTTCTACTTGAAGGGGTGTCAGTACAGCTGCAGGAGTAATTAAAAAGAAGGAGAATGCATAACAGATAATAATTCCTCTAAGCAATGGATGCTGGAATGCATAATAAATACCCTGTTTTAAATCAGTGAATATAGATTCATGTGCATCCATACGTTCAACTTTTTCCACCTTTATAAATCCAATTATCAGAACAGCAAATGCCGCAGTAACCACATCCACCATAAAGGCCCACGCAATGTCCATAGTAGCAAGGAGTGCACCTCCTGCAGCAGGTGCAAGCAGCATTAATAAAGAATTCAGCGTTTGATTGACTCCCTGGACCTTTGTTAGGTTTTCCTTAGGTACAAGCTGAGGATAAATAGCATTTACAGCAGGCGTTTGAATTCCAGCTCCAATTGAACGCACTGCTGATACCGCAAGCAATAACTCCATGCGTCTAAAGCCCGCCCAAAAAGCAATGGCGAGGCCCAGTGTTGCCAAAGCAATAAAACTATCTGATAACATAATCAGGTATTTTCGATTATATCTATCTGCCCAAACACCGCCCCATAGTGAAACCACTACCTGCGGAACCATTGAGCAAATAGTAGACATCATTAACCATACTCCCGAAGAAGTTTCTAGTGTAATATACCACATAATAGCAAAGGCAACAACTGATGAGCCAAATAACGATATGTTTTGACTTATGAGAAATAAAATAATCCTTTTGTCAAAAAGCGGTTGACTTTTTTTTATAGCTTTATTCGTCATAAAAGATTTCCCTTTCATTTATTTTGAAAGGATAATAGCACCAAAAAACGACAGAGGACATAAATCCACTGTCGTAATTATAACACTACCTAATAATTGTTTAAATGATACCATAAAAGGGTCTAAATTTCAATAAAAATAGCCAAATCAGATCGCGTCAAGATACTATGGGTTTTAAAATAAAAAGTATTCCCTCTGGATATATCTTTTCCTTAAGCGTCTCTTATTGACTTAAGGAACTGTGAAGCCCAAGTTCTTTTACCGATATTCAAAATAGTTATGTTGCCGATAGTTTCGTGCGATGTGGTAAGCTTTCGTTTCCTGATAATATCCTGGTCTGTTTTTATCTGCCTTGCTTCATTTACTGCCGCTTTTTTCTTTTGAATAAACATATCATACACGTCTCCACCATTTGCAATAAAAACCCTTAGCCTGGCCATCTGGTCCACTCCCGTTTTACT
>JAMNZY010000109.1 GCA_023622055.1 Bacillota bacterium | reverse complement strand
GATATCGAAGTAGTAGCAATTAATGACTTATTCGACACAAAAACACTAGCTCATCTATTAAAATACGATTCAATTTTTGGAACCTTTGATGCAGAAGTAGAAGCAACTGATTCTTCAATAGTGGTCAATGGCAAAGAGATCAAGATATTTGCAGAAAGAGATTTAGCAAATATTCCCTGGGGAGATTTAGGAGTAGATGTTGTCGTAGAGTCAACTGGCGTATTTAGATCAAAAGATCAGGCAATTAAACACATTGAAGTTGGCGGAGCCAAGAAAGTTATTATCAGCGCGCCAGCCAAAGGAGAAGATATTACCATAGTCATGGGCGTAAATGAAGACAAATACGATCCCAAGGAACACCATGTAATCTCTAATGCTTCCTGTACCACCAACTGTCTTGCTCCCGTAGCAAAAGTCCTCATGGAGAATTTCGGAATTGAAAAAGGTTTAATGAACACCATCCACTCCTATACCAATGACCAGAGAATACTGGATTTACCTCATAAGGATTTGCGCAGAGCTAGGGCTGCAGCCTTAAACATTATCCCAACAACAACTGGCGCTGCAAAAGCCGTTGCATTAGTTATTCCAGAACTTAAAGGAAAGCTTAACGGATTTGCACTTCGGGTGCCAACACCTACAGTATCCGTAGTAGACCTTACCTGCCAATTGTCTAAGAGTGTAACTGCAGAACAAGTCAATGAAGCCTTAAAAGAAGCAGCTGAAGGCAAGATGAAGGGCATATTGGGTTATACCGAAGAACCTTTAGTATCCATGGACTTCAAAGGCTGTGAACTCTCTTCTATCGTTGATGGCTTATCAACAATGGTAATTGAAGATGACATGGTAAAAGTAGTAGCCTGGTACGACAATGAATGGGGCTATTCCTGCAGAGTAATGGACTTAGTCAAGTATATTGCAGATAAAGGATTCTAAGGCAGATAGCCATGGCTGAAAAACTCTTGCTTTCAGGCGGGGTTTCTCAGCCATTTCTTTCGTATAGAGGTAATCGAGGAGAATGACAATGGAAGAAGTGGTGGAATTATTACAGCAAATAGCTCCGGAAATTACTGCTGTTGTAGAAAACCGCTATACCATATTGCGCAATATTTACTTTAATCAGCCCATCGGAAGGAGAGCCCTGTCATCCCTTATTTCTTGGTCTGAGAGGCAGCTGAGAGCAGAAGCCAAACAATTGGAACAGCAAGGACTGCTAAAAATTGACCAAAAGGGCATGGAATTAACTAGTGCCGGCGAAGAGATAATTTTTAAGATAGAGCGCTTTATATACCATTTGAGAGGCTTAAATCCCATTGCTCAATGGATTAGGCAGCGCTTTAATTGCGGTTATGTCTCAATTGTTCCTGGAAATGCCGATGAAGATGAAACGGTGAAAATACAGCTTGGCAAAGAAGCTGCTAAATATCTTAAGAAGACAATCAACCATGGCGATGTTGTAGCCATAACAGGCGGAACAACGGTGGCCCAACTACCAAAAGCCATGGATAAAATCTCTGGTCTTAAAGATGTGATGGTAGTGCCAGGCAGAGGAGGCTTAGGTGAAAGGGTAGAAATCGAATCAAATACAATAACTGCTGAACTTGCTAAAAAACTAAATGCCCAATACAGGCTCCTCTATGTCCCAGACAACCTGAGCCCGGAGACTATGGAATCAATTATGAATGAACCTGGAATACGAGAAATTTTACAAATCGTACGGAAAACCAATATTTTGATTCACGGCATCGGTGGAGCAGAGGAAATAGGCCGCAGGCGAGGCCTTTCAAAACAAGAGATTGCCGCAATAATTAAAAAAGGTGCAGTGGCAGAAGCTTTTGGTTACTACTTCGATAAAGATGGGAAAATTGTCCACACTTCTACCAGTGTGGGACTCAGCAATACAGATTTGAAAAACATCCGCATTGTCATAACTATAGCTGGTGGTGCCAATAAAGCATCGGCCATACAAGCTTTTCTAAAATACCACAGCCCCACAGTATTAATTACTGATGAGGGAGCAGCTAGGAAACTATTAAAACTTGAGGGAGGCGAATAAATTGAACAAAAAGACCCTTGAAGATTTTAATTTTGAAAATAAAAGAGTTTTAGTCAGGGAAGATTTAAATGTGCCATTAGATGAAAATCAAAACATCACTGATGATACGCGTATAAGAGCTGCACTGCCAACCCTTAATTACCTAATTGAAAAAGGCGCCAAGGTTATCATCGTTTCCCATTTGGGTAGACCAAAGGGGAAAGTAAATCCAAAATACAGCCTGGCTCCTGTAGTCAAGAGACTTTCTGAGCTTTTAGGTAGGGAAGTGGCTTTTGCCGAAAACTGCATAGGTGAAGCTGCAGAAAAGGCAGTAGCTAAAATGCAACCTAAAGATGTGCTGTTGCTAGAAAACGTCAGATTTCATGAAGGGGAAGAAAAGAACGATCCGGAGTTTGCCAAACAGCTTGCCAGCCTTGCAGATATATACATAAATGATGCCTTTGGTACATCCCATCGGGCTCATGCTTCTACAGTAGGTGTGGCAGAGTTTCTGCCAGCAGGAGCAGGTTTTCTAATGCAAAAGGAAATTGAGATAATGGGCAAGGCTTTAGAAAATCCGGAAAGACCCTTTGTGGCAATTTTAGGTGGAGCAAAAGTAGGAGATAAAATAGGAGTCATTAAAAATCTGCTTAACAAGGTTGATACGCTGCTAATTGGTGGCGGCATGGCTTATACCTTTTTAAAGAGCCAAGGCCATGAAATCGGCCAATCACTCCTTGAGCCAGATAAAATAGAATTGGCTGCATCACTTTTAAAAGAAGCTGAAGAAAAGAATGTGAAGTTATTGTTGCCAGATGATGTAGTAGTCACCTCCAAACTTGAAGAAGGCTTGCCTTATGAAACAGTTCCTGTAACACAGATACCAGCAGATAAAATGGGCGTTGATATCGGAGAAGCCACCCGAAAGAAATTTGCAGAAGCAATCAAAGGAGCCAAAACTGTTGTCTGGAATGGCCCAATGGGAGTATTTGAAATGAAGTCATACGCCCAAGGCACTTTAGCGGTGGCAGATGCCATGGCAAAGTCTGATGCTGTTACCATAATAGGTGGCGGTGATTCAGCGGCAGCAGTTGAGCAATTGGGTTATGCCAAGGCCATGACTCATATTTCAACTGGCGGTGGAGCATCATTGGAGTTTTTGGAAGGCAAAGTGTTACCTGGCGTTGCAGCTTTAGACGACAGGTGATTTATGGACATTTCCTTTGATTTAGTGTAAACTAATAAGAACCGGAGGTGCTTATTGTGTCAAGGATTCCTTTGATAGCTGGCAACTGGAAGATGAATAATACTAGAAAGGAAACCCTGGATTTTCTTTCTAGTTTCTTGCCAAAGGCCGAAAATCTCTCTGTGGAGATAGTAATATGCCCGCCATTTACATCCCTCAATACAGCAGCTGAAAAGTTAGAAGGCACAAAGGTAAAGCTTGGAGCTCAAAATATGCACTGGGAAGAAAATGGAGCATTTACCGGGGAAGTTTCCCCTCTAATGCTTAAAGAGATTCCCTGTGATTATGTAATTATTGGTCATTCAGAGCGGCGGCAGTATTTTGCTGAAACTGATGAAACAGTAAACAACAAGATTAAATCCGCTATTGAACATAATCTTACTCCAATTGTGTGTGTAGGAGAGACTTTGGCTCAGCGTGAAGAAGGCATAACCTTAGATTTCGTAATGGGTCAAGTGGAAAAGGCATTGAAAGATGTAGCAGCTGAAGATGCAAAAAAAATCGTTTTCGCATATGAGCCGATCTGGGCCATTGGCACAGGTAAAACCGCATCAGCATCTGATGCCCAGGAGGTTATCGGTGCTATAAGGAACAAGATTGAGGAGCTTTACGATAAAGACGTAGCAGATGTAGTAAGAATACTTTACGGTGGCAGTGTGAAACCTGAAAACATCAAAGAACTAATGGCAGAAGATGATATAGATGGAGCATTAGTAGGTGGTGCCAGCTTGAAACCAGATAGTTTTTATGCTATTTGTTCTTTTAACATATAGTTTTTCTAATCTATAGTAGGAGTTGAAAGTAGTGCCAAAAAAACCGCTGATGTTAATGATTTTAGATGGTTGGGGGCTCAACCCAAAAAAAGAAGCAAATGCCATTTATGCTGCAAGTACGCCCAACTTTGATAGTCTGATGAAGCAGTTTCCAAACACTACTTTGCAAGCATCAGGCCTCGCCGTAGGCCTGCCAGAAGGTCAAATGGGAAACTCAGAAGTAGGACATCTAAATATAGGGGCAGGTAGAATTGTATATCAAGACTTTACAAGGGTAAGTCAAGACATAAAAAGCGGTGCTTTTTTTGAAAACCATGCCCTGGTTTGGGCTATGGACAATGCCCTAAAGAACGACAAATCTCTCCATCTGCTGGGGCTTTTATCAGATGGAGGTGTTCACAGTCATATAGAGCATCTCAAAGCACTCCTTGATATGGCGAAATTGAAAAACCTTCACAAGGTTTACTTGCATGCCTTTTTAGATGGAAGAGATGTGCCTCCGGCCAATGCTAAAAAATACATCCACGAAATCGAAGAATACATGGAAAAAATCGGTGTAGGCAAAATAGCTACCATTTCGGGACGTTACTATGCTATGGACCGTGACAAGCGGTGGGACAGAACTGAAAAAGCCTATAATGCAATAGTTTTTGGTGAAGGGCTGAAAGCATCCAGCGCTACAGAGGCTGTGGAGCAAAGCTATGAGCGCAAAGAAACTGACGAATTTGTTGTGCCAACAGTAATCCTGGATGAAAACAGCCAGCCTGTGGCAACTGTGGAGTCAGGTGATTCAATTATCTTCTTTAACTTCCGGCCTGACAGAGCCCGGCAGCTGACTTACGCTTTTTGCAACGAAGACTTTGACGGATTTCCTCGCAAAAGGGGATTTTTCCCTGTCAACTATGTATGTCTAACTGAGTATGACGTCACTATAAAGAATGCAAAAATAGCCTATGGTCCAGAATCCTTAGATAATATTTTTTCACAAGTACTGTCTAATGCCGGGTTAAGACAGCTGAGGATTGCAGAAACGGAAAAATATGCCCATGTGACCTTCTTCTTTAATGGCGGTGTAGAAAAGGCCTACCCCGGAGAGGACAGGATATTAATACCATCGCCGAAAGTAGCCACTTATGATTTAAAACCCGAGATGAGTGCATATGAAGTGGCAGACAAAGTCATAGAAAAAATCCATGAAGACATATATGATGTGATAATACTCAACTTTGCAAATCCAGACATGGTAGGTCACACAGGGATTTTTGAGGCAGCTGTCACATACAGCCCATACATCCAATCTGGTACCCTTGATTTTAGTAAGCGATAAACCTTACAAATTAAGAACTGGAAAGCTGGCGGACATAGCGCCAACTATGCTGGAACTATTAAACCTTGAAAAGCCCAAGGAAATGACTGGAGAGTCTCTATTATTGAGTTAGCCAGTTTGTTTCTAAAAAATACATTTTAGGAAGGTGGATGCTTAATGTCAACAATTCTCGATGTATTTGCCAGAGAAATTCTTGATTCTCGCGGCAACCCTACTGTAGAAGTTGAAGTAGTACTTGAAGATGGCACTATGGGTAGAGCTGCAGTTCCATCAGGAGCCTCTACAGGCCAGTTTGAAGCTGTAGAGCTTAGGGACAAGGACCCCAAGCGCTATGTAGGCAAGGGTGTTTTGACTGCAGTTAAAAATGTAAATGAAGAAATAGCCCCTGAACTTCAGGGAATGGATGCTCTAGATCAGGTGGCAATTGATAAACTTTTAATCGACTTAGACAATACTCCAAATAAAGGTCGCCTAGGTGCTAATGCTATTTTAGGCGTATCCTTAGCTACAGCCCATGCAGCGGCCAATTATCTTGGCATAAGCCTTTACAGATATATCGGCGGTCCCAATGCCAAAGTTTTGCCAGTTCCCATGATGAATATATTAAATGGCGGTGAGCATGCCGACAACAATGTAGACCTGCAAGAGTTTATGATTATGCCTGTAGGAGCTAAAAGCTTTGCCCAGGCCCTACAAATGGGAGCTGAAACATTCCACACACTAAAGAAGGTTTTAGGAGAAAGAGGCCTGTCCACTGCTGTAGGTGATGAAGGAGGCTTTGCTCCAAACTTATCTTCCAACGAAGAGGCAATAAAATACATTGTAGAAGCCATTGAAAAAGCCGGCTATGTTCCCGGTGAGGACATATTTATTGCCCTGGACGCTGCTTCCTCCGAATTTTACAAAGACGGCAAGTATCAGCTAAAAGGAGAAGGCCTAGAATATGACGCAGAGGGCATGGTAAATTATTTAGCCCGTTTAGTGGAGAAGTATCCTATAATTTCTATTGAAGACGGTATGGCTGAAGAAGACTGGGAAGGCTGGAAACTTCTTACAGATGCCATTGGCGATAAAGTGCAGCTGGTAGGCGATGATTTGTTTGTTACAAATACAGAGCGGCTGCAGAGGGGCATTGAAAAAGGTGTCGGCAACTCCATTCTAATTAAGTTAAACCAAATCGGAACCCTTACTGAAACACTAGACGCCATTTCCATGGCAGAAAGGGCAGACTGGTGCACCTTCCCGCACAGACAGAGTTGCCAAATACAACCAGCTCCTGAGAATCGAACAGGAATTAGATGCAGCAGCACAATATCTAGGCATTAAGGCATTCTACAATATCAAGAGGTAATTGAATTTCTTATTTGATGTTTTAGTTAGTGTTTGTCATGTAATACAAGAACTTTCTATGTATAACGATAATTTGATGATTGTCTGGTAACACAAGTGAGCGAAAACCATAGAAAAAATAAACTTGAGCGAACTGTATTACCTGACAATACCCGTTGTAGTTTAACAAACATAGAAATATCTTCTGAATGTAGATGACGGCAAATTCCCTTATAGAGAGCGGAGGTTTAAGGGTAATGCCGTACAGTCAGGGGGCTCTTTATGAGAGAATTAATAGTATACCCTACACCTTATTTAGTAAGAAAGCACAAAATAAAGCAGCTTCAAGGTAAAAAAGGTGTTGCAGGGGAAGAACCCATCACATATGAAGTTTTTGTAGATAGGTGTATAAAACATGTGGTAGCTTCAAAGAAGCAGCTGGGAGATTTTAAGAAAAACTTGGCGCTTTCCCGCATAGTCCAAAAACTGAAAAAGGAAGGCAAACTGGAGTATTTTGATACCATTAGACAGGGGTATATACAGCGCATCGGGGAAGTGATAGGTGAATTAAAGCAGCAGGACATTGATACAGATGCTTTTGATGCTTTGATAAGCAATAAAGCCTGCCACCGGGATCTAGCATTGATTTACAGGACATATCAGGAATTCTTGAACAAAAACCGCTTGTACGACCGTGAAGATAGGTACATATTGTGTAAAAAACATGTTTTAGAAAGCGACTTTATATCAGGCATAGACAAAGTGCATTTTAAAGAGTTTTATGAACTTTCTCCAATTCAGCAGAAAATTTTGAGGGCACTAGACAAAAAGACTGCCATCAGCAACTCTGAGCTTACATCTAAAATGAAAGAAATAAGGGTGGTAAAAGCTCCCAACCGCAGGGCAGAAGTTATAAAACTTGCCCAAGTTATATTGGAAGACTTCCAAGAAGGTTTTTTGCCTCACAACTTATGTATAGTTTTACGAGACCGGGAAAGGTATGAGCATATTATCCTTGATGTATTTGAGGACATGAATATACCTGTTCAACTGCAGGTCCATGCTCCCCTGATTCAAAATCCCTTCATCAAAGCCTTGTTGGAATTTTTCCAAGGTGAAGAGACCCAGTACTTTTCAGAAGGAGCACTTGATAAAAGCATAGAATCAAGAAATACTTCCCTGATGGAATGGATAGCTTTTGTGGAAAACTTCCTTGAAAATAACGGTTATCCCATGCAATTTTGCCATGTCCACGATAATCTGATTTTGTTAAAGCGGGATTTAAAGGCCTTTGAATCACTAATAAATCTCCTAGATGAAATAAAAGATATTAGCCAAGTATTTTCAGATGAAAGCATTGGTCTACAAGAGTTTAAAGCATTTTTAGACGTGCAGTTAAAAAGCCGGTGGTATCCTTATGGGGAAACCAGTGAAGGTATATGGGTGCTAACTCCTGTTATGCTTAGGGGTCTTAAGTTTGACAAGGTCTATGTTTTGGGAATGGTCGAAGGAGAGTTTCCAAGGGATTTTAGGGCTGATTGGCTTTTAAAAGATAGGGAGAGAGCTGCTTTTAATGAAAGAGGATATTCTTTCGACACCTTAGATATACTTCTAGAAAAAGAAGAGGAAGCCTTTCACTTTATCACGGCGTCA
>JAMNZY010000212.1 GCA_023622055.1 Bacillota bacterium | reverse complement strand
AGGACTAGCGAAGAAGCTATAAAAGCTGTTCCCAAGGAGTATAGGGAGGCAAGTCTTGCCCTGGGAGCAACTAATGAACAGACCATAATCCGCGTAATTATTCCTGCTGCAATGCCCGGAATAATTACAGGGGTGATTTTAGCAATAGGCCGAGTAATAGGTGAAACCGCAGCTTTCCTTCTAACTTTAGGCGGGTCCATTTTAATACCCAGTTCTATTTTTGAACCGGCCCGGACATTAGCCATGCACATATACCTTACAGCCATGGAGGTAGGAGCTTTAGACATGGCTTTTGGAGCAGCTGCAGTATTGATAATCACCATATTAATATTAAATCTGACTACCCATGGAATTCTAAACAGGTATTCAAAGGTTTCTTCAAGATAAATCGGTCTTTTCAATTTTCACAAAGTATGATAATAATGTACTAAAATAAACAGTTACATCTTTGGGGGTATTTGATGGAAAACAATGAAAGGGCAATTTTAGTGGTTGACGATGAAATAAATATTCGTGAATTGGTTAGATTTAATCTTGAAAGTAGGGGCTTTAAGGTCATCGAAGCTGCCGACGGTGAGGAGGCCCTGAATCTTGCAAAGACCAAGGATCCTGCCTTGATTATTCTGGATCTCATGCTGCCCAAAATTGACGGCTTGGAAGTGTGTCGCATTTTAAAAGGGGATCCCTCCACTAAGAAACTTCCCATAATCATGCTTACAGCTCTGGGAGATGAAATCGATAAAATCGTTGGCCTTGAGCTGGGAGCCGATGATTATATTACCAAGCCTTTCAGTCCCCGGGAACTGGTGGCAAGGGTAAGAGCAGTGATTCGACGGGTAGAGGAGCGAGAGGAACCCAAGGGACAACCTGTAGAAAAATCATATGGTCTTGATATTGATGAGCAAAAGTATGAAGCCAAATTAAACGGCAAAAAACTTGAGCTTACCCTGAAAGAATTTGAGCTGCTGAAGGTTTTTGCTTCAAACCCTTTTAATGTCTTCAGCCGAGAGCATTTGCTGGAGAAGGTTTGGGGTTACGACTTTGCAGGGGATACCAGGACAGTGGATGTCCATGTGTGTAATTTGCGCAAAAAACTGGAAGAAGCAGATGAAAATAGCAATTATTATATCGAGACTGTTCGAGGTGTGGGATATCGCTTTGGGCACAAGGAGTGAATTTGTTGAGACGAGACATTTTTATAACTTATATGATCATCGTCCTTATAAGTCTTTCTATAACAGGATTTGTCACTGTAAAGTCAGTGGAAAAATACTTTATAAAAAACACTGAAGATACACTAATAACTCATGCCAACGTACTACGGGGTATTTTAGCCCCGGAATTTAAGGCGCAACAAATTCCTTCAACAGCTATCAATGAAAAGATAAGGAAATTAAGCAACGATATTGAGGCTAGAATCACATTAGTTGATTTAAATGGGCAGGTAATTGCAGACACTGAAAGGTCTCCCGATGAGCTGGAAAATCATGGCAACAGGCCGGAGATAGAGATGGCTTACAGGGGGAAAATAGGCAAGAGCATCCGCTACAGCAGTTCAATGGGAACTGAAATGATGTATATAGCAGTTCCAGTCATAAATGATGGCAGCATTTCGGCAGTTTTGCGCTTAGCCCTTCCCCTTTCTCAAATGGGTCGTCTTTCCAAATACATATGGGGAGTAATCCTTTCCTCAAATCTTACCGGTCTAATAATTTCATTTATCATGAGCACTATTTTTTCCAGGAGAATAACAAAGCCTATTGAGGAAGTGGCTCAAGCAGCTAAGGGAATAGCCCAGGGAAATTATGACATGAAAATACCTGTAACTGCCACTGGAGAAATCAAAGTCCTGGCAGAATCCTTTAACCACATGGCAGAGAATTTGTATAAGACAATCAGTGAATTAAAAGAGGGCAAAGATAAAACTGAAGCCGTATTAGGCAGCATGACGGAAAGCCTTGTGGCCGTTGACGATAAATGCCGTATTATCATGGTGAATTCAGCTGCTGAAAAACTTTTTAAAATAAAAAGAGAAAAAGTCTTGGGAAGGCATCTTCTGGAAATGTTGCGGAACAGGGAATTATATGATTTAGTTAAAGATGTTGTAAAAAACAAAAAGTATATGAGTCAGGAGCTAAAAATCATTACATCAGAGGAGAAAATCTTTTACATTAATATCGTACCCATAAGTGGGGAAAAAAGTTCAGGTGCAGTGGCAATATTGAGAGATATTACGGATTTAAGGAAACTGGAAAAGGTCAGGACAGAATTTGTGGCAAATGTATCCCATGAATTAAAAACACCCCTGACTTCCATTGCGGGTTTTGTTGAAACTCTTTTAGATGGTGCATATAAAAGTCAAGATCATTGTCTATATTTTCTAAATATAATAAAACTGGAAACAGATCGCATGACTCGACTAATTAATGAGCTGCTATATTTTTCACGAATCGAAGCGGGTATTTCCTTTAAAAAAACCCATGTTGATTTAATTGAAGTAGTTATGAAGGCATTAAGTGTTTTGCAAACGGCTATAAAGGAGAAAAGACATAAGGTAAATCTGGATTTACCAGATACCATAAAACCTATATTAAGTGATGAAGACAGTCTGCTTCAAATTGTGATAAATCTTTTGGACAACGCGATAAAGTATACGCCGGATGAGGGTAAAATCCATATAGCCCTTGCTGAAACTCATGATGAAGTTATAATAACAATTGCCGACAACGGAGTAGGCATTGCTGAAAACGAACTAGACCGGATCTTTGAGCGCTTTTACAGGGTTGATCGGGCAAGAGGCGGCAAGATAAGGGGCACTGGCTTGGGCCTAGCCATGGTAAAACATCTAGTCAAAGGCTTAGGCGGCAAAATAACTGTAGACAGTGAGCTTGGCAAAGGAACTACTTTTAGAATTTTTATACCAAAAGCATAGTTTCTTTGAGGTAAGCAGACCAAAATGGAAAATTTATAAAAAAGCTTTATAGCTTTACGATTATATAGCCAAGGATATATATTCTTTGGCTGTTTTTAATTTCACTTAACAATATATTTACATTTCCTTAACTTGGCGCTAATACCCATGTCTTATAATCTTAAGTGAAATTCCGGAATAATTTTTTTATTTGACCAGGAGGATTCTAATGACAAGTAAACTTAGGACAGAAAATCTACACTTTTACTATGGAGAAAATCATGTGCTTAAAAATATCAACATGGATATACAAAGCAATCGGGTCACTTCCCTGATAGGTCCTTCAGGCTGTGGCAAAACTACCTTTTTAAGGAATTTTAACCGAATGAACGATCTAATAGAAGGAGCCCGAACTGAAGGCAGTATTTTTCTAGATGATGAGGATATTTTATCCCCAAATACCGATGTAGTTGAACTTCGAAAAAAAGTGGGAATGGTGTTTCAAAGGCCTAATCCTTTTCCCATGAGTATATACGACAATATTGCTTATGGACCTAGAATTCATGGCAAAAGAAGTAGGAAGGAACTTGATAACATTGTAGAAAGCAGTTTGAAGGCAGTGGGCTTGTGGGATGAGGTAAAGGACAGGCTGAAAGATTCGGCTTTGGGATTATCTGGCGGTCAACAGCAAAGGCTATGTATTGCCCGAGTCCTTGCCGTTGAACCGGAAGTGGTGCTAATGGACGAGCCCTGCTCAGCCCTAGACCCAATATCCACCATGAAAGTAGAAGAACTCATTTTGGCTTTAAAAGAAGATTACACCATTGTAGTAGTTACTCACAATATGCAGCAGGCTGCAAGAATTTCTGACTACACTGCATTTTTTTTAAACGGTGAACTAGTAGAATTCGGCCCTACGGTGGAAATGTTTCATGCACCCAAGGATAAAAGGACTGAAGACTATATCACCGGCAGATTTGGATAGCTAATAAAAAATAATCGGAGGTATTAGAATATGTCAACTCCTAGACAGTGGTTTGATAAAGATTTAGATGAGCTCAATCAAGAGATATTGAAGATGGGTGGAATTATTGAGGAACAGATTTATGATGCAGTTGAGGCCCTTATAAGGAAGGATTTGGATCTAGCTGAAAAGGTTATTCAGCGAGATGATCAGGTGGATGAACTTCAGGAAATAATTGAAGACAAGAGTGTCAGGCTTGTAATTCAACAGCAGCCCATAGCTAAAGATCTGCGGACTATATTTGCTGGAATAAAACTTGTAACGGATTTAGAGCGGATTTCAGATATTGCCGTAAACATTGCAAGGATTGCAAAGAAAATACTCAAGGAGGAATATGTAAAACCCCTCATCGACATTCCCCGGGTGGCAAAGATAGCCCAAAATATAGTTAGAGTAGCCCTAGACGCATATGTGAAAAGAGATGTGAGCATGGCTGAAAGCCTTGTTGAAATGGAAGAAGCAATAGACCACCTCTATTCTCAGATATTTCGAGAACTCCTTGTTATCATGCTGGAAAACCCTAAGACTGTATCTCAGGCAATGCAACTCATAATGGTGGCTAGGCAATTGGAAAGAATAGGAGACCACAGCACCAATATAGGAGAAATGGTAGTCTATCTGGAAACCGGAAAAAGAATAAAGTTAAATGATTAAATTTAGGCATTAGGCCTTTTTTTGTTATTATACTGGAAACCTTTATAAAAATAGTATAAAATAAAGTAGGTATAAAATAGGAGTAAAATAATAGGGGGTCTATTAAATGAAATTTTTTCTTGATACAGCAAATGTTGAAGAAATTCGAGAAGCGGCTGCTACGGGTATAATCTGTGGAATTACAACAAATCCCACTTTAATAGCTAAAGAAGGCGGAGACTTTAAAGAAACTATCCTTGAAATTACATCAATAGTGGACGGTCCAATAAGTGCGGAAGTTATAAGTCTTGATGCCCTAGGAATGATCAGAGAAGCTGAAGAGATAGCATCTTGGCATCCCAATATAGTAATCAAAGTGCCTATTACCTGGGAAGGCCTTAAAGCAGTAAGCGAGCTAAGCAAAAAGAATATCAAGACCAACGTGACACTGGTATTTAACCCAAATCAGGCACTAGCGGCAGCAAGAGCCGGAGCAACTTACGTTAGCCCCTTTGTTGGCCGTTTTACTGATATTACTCAAAATGGAATCGAACTAATTTCAAACATTGCCGATATATATCACTTACATGGCATCTCAACAGAAATTATTGCTGCCAGCATCAGAACACCTATGGATATTTTTAACGCAGCAAAGGCCGGGGCCGACATTGCTACTGTCCCGTATAAAGTCTTACAACAAATGCTGAAGCACCCCTTGACAGATATAGGTATTGAAAGGTTTTTGAAGGATTGGGAAAAGGTTCAGAAAAAATAAAAAGGAGGTAATTTATGATAATATGATAAAATATGAGACCACAGTTATAGAGATAGGCGAAATGGCCAAAAAGTTTTTCAGCCAAAAAATCATGGTGCTTTTTTCTAAAAAAGAAATGCCATTAGAAATGAAAGATATATCAATAATGCACAGTGGCGGAGAACTTGTTGAAGATATTAAAACCGGTGATATAGTGCGCCTAGGCAACAGAACCTATACAGTTTCTGCAATTGGAGACAAGGCAAACAGCAATCTCAGGCTTATGGGCCATGCATGCCTAAAATTTGATGAAAAACAAGCACCTGAAATGCCTGGCGATATACATTTAAAAGGCAGCGACCCTTTGGGTATAGAGCTTGGCGAAAAAATCATTATCGAAAGCCCTCAGTAATTTAATAAGAGTACTATAAGGAGCCTAAACATGCTAAATATCAATACAGCCCTAAGAAAATTAGATGAAAACGGAAAACATATATGCATCGGTCTCGTGGGCGCAGGCCAAATGGGGCGCGGAATTGTAACACAGGTTTTTCAAATGAAGGGTATGTGTATACCCATTATAGCTAATAGAACAGTGACCAAAGCGAAAGAAGCTTTTCAGCTTGCGGGGGTTGACAGTAAAGATATTATTGTGACTAATACCGTGTCAGAGGCAGAAAACGCAATAAAAAACGGCAAATATGTTGTAACTGAAGACTTTGAAGTCGTAGCAAAAGTGCTTCCCGTTGATGTGATTATTGAAGCTACCGGTGTGCCTGAAATCGGTGCTCAAGTGGCATTAAAAGCTATACACAACGGAAAGCACATTGTCATGTTAAATGTGGAAGCTGATGCTACAGTGGGGCCGATACTAAAAAAAATGGCGGATAGGGCAGGAATCGTATATACCGTATCTGCAGGAGACGAACCTGGTGCTATTAAAGAATTGTATGACTTTGCAGATGCTGTCGGTTTTAATGTTATTGCTGTAGGTAAAGGTAAGAATAATCCTCTTGACCGTGATGCTACTCCCGATACCCTGCGACAAAAAGCTCTGGAAAAAGGTGTTAGCCCTAGGATGCTCACATCTTTTGTAGATGCAACCAATACCATGATAGAGCTAACAGCTGTGTCAAATGCTATAGGGTTTGTCCCATCAAAGAGGGGCTTAATAGGGCCATCTGCCAAGCTACAAGATTTACCGAAGCTATTTATGCTAAAAGAGCAGGGAGGAATACTGGACAGATATCAAGTCGTAGATTATGTATTTGGAATAGCCCCTGGAGTCTTTGCTATAGTTAACTCGGAGCGCCAAATTACAAGAGAGACAATGCAATATGTATCCATGGGAGAAGGTCCTAATTTTGTGTTATACAGGCCCTTTCATCTTATATGTATTGAAACGCCCCTTTCAGCTGCCAGGGCATTTTTATACAAAGAACCGACCATAGCTCCTGCTGGGGCGCCTGTGTCAGAAACGGTTGCCGTGGCAAAAAGGGATTTAAAAGCAGGAGAACACCTTGATGGCATAGGCGGATATACCGTATATGGCCTAATAGATACAGTAGAGAATGCTCGCAAAGACAACGCTGTACCCATTGGTTTAATTAACAATAAGACGGTTGTTAAAACCGATGTGAAAAAAGGTGAAACCATAACCTAT
>JAMNZY010000031.1 GCA_023622055.1 Bacillota bacterium | reverse complement strand
GGCCTTCAAGAAGAGGCTCCATCTTTAGGCAAGCCGGTGCTGGTATTGCGAAATGAAACTGAGCGGCCTGAGGCTGTGGATGCAGGCACTGTAAAAGTGGTTGGCACAGATAGTGACACCATATTTCAAGAAGCTGCAAAGCTCCTCTCTGATAAAGATGAGTATCTTAAAATGGCAAATGCCGTAAACCCATATGGTGATGGCTATGCATCCCGAAGGATTGCAGATTTCTTGCTTTATTATTTTGACAAAATACAGGACAAACCACAAGAATTTTCCATATAAGGTCTAAAGCTTTAGGTGTAGATAGGTTATCTGCACCTAAATTTTTTTATGCTTTTTTCGACAAAAACTTGATTTTACATTTATTTTCCGTTAAAGTATAAAAGGTATGTACAATTTTTCTAGCAAGCTTTATATGAAAGGGTGGCGATTCCAATTAACTCTACAAAAGTCTACGACGAAAACAAAAATCTTCCACAAGCCATACGACCGGGAGATTACTTACCTTTTGGTCAATTGTTGATTTTGGGCCTTCAGCATGCATTCACAATGTTTGGTGCAACAATACTGGTACCCATTATTACAGGTCTTAGTGTCAGTGTAGCTCTATTTACTGCAGGTATTGGAACTCTATGGTTTCATTTAGTTACGAACCGGAAAGTTCCTATTTTTTTGGGTTCATCCTTTGCTTTTATTGCTGCGGTGGCATTAGTAATTCAAGAAAAGGGAATTCCTGCAGCTCAAGGCGGTATTATAGTGGCAGGTTTACTTTACTGCATAATGGCAGCCCTTATACATTTTCTGGGACCAGAGTTTATCAAATCACTGCTGCCACCAATTGTTACTGGCCCCATTATCATAGTCATAGGCTTAAATTTGGCACCGACTGCCATAGAAAGTGCCAGCGCAAATTGGCTCATAGCCATTGCGGTGCTGGTAGTTGTTGCATATGTGAATTTATATGTCAAAGGTTTTTTGAGATTGTTGCCTGTTATTTCCGGAATTATAGTGGGTTATATACTTTCTCTTTTTGCGAATATAGTTGATTTTACTCCCATCCGGGAAGCTGCCTGGTTTGCAATACCGGATTTTACATTGCCGGTTTTTGACATGTCATCAATAGGCTTGATAGCTCCAGTGGCTATAGCTGCTATGGTGGAACATGTAGGAGATATACTATCAGTGGGTGCTACAGTGGAAGAAGATTTCATTAAAGACCCGGGCCTTCCAAGAACCATGATTGGCGACGGCATAGCCACTGCTTTGGCAGGTCTCTTGGGCGGACCTGCCAACACCACCTACTCAGAAAATACGGGAGTTTTGGCACTGACACGGGTTTGGAAACCAGAAGTCATGAGAGTTGCAGCCCTAATTGCTATTGGCCTTTCTTTCATTCAAAAACTGGCTGCTGCAATAAGCACCATCCCCGCTCCGGTAATTGGAGGCATATCCATAGTTCTCTTTGGAATGATTGCCAGTGTGGGAATAAGGACTGTGGTGGAAAATAAAATTGACTTTACACATCCGCGAAACCTTTTTATATCAAGCATCATTTTAGTAGTAGGCATAGGCGGTGCTGTTGTAAATTTAGGCGGAGGTATACAAATTGGCGGCATAGGTCTAGCAGCAATTCTTGGAATCATATTAAATAAAGTACTGCCAAAAGAAAGTTAAACTATACTAAAAGTTTTAGAGGGCATTTTGCCCTCTTTGTTTTTTGCAGACCAATTTCCATATTTTGCATAATAACTCCAAAGGAATTTATGGCATAATGTAGAATTGATACATTGTAGGCAGCATCAAATCTGGAGATAGCAGGGGAATACTATGGGAAAATATCAAAGCTTAAATGAAAGGGTCATAAATATAAAACAGAATATCGAAGAAAAAAATCGCCTAATAGAAGAGTACAAACCCTTTATAGCTTCCACGGTGGAACAACATCTGGGCAGATATGTGGAATATGGAATCGACGATGAACTCAGCATAGCCCTTATAGCCTTTAATGAAGCCATCGAAAAGTATGATATAGAGAAAGGAAACTTTCTATCCTTTGCCAAAATTACCATTAAACATAGGCTTATAGATTATTATAGAAAAGAACAAAAAACTCAGGGCCAAGTGGTGTATGTGGAGGAGGACTTCCAGCAGGAGGACGAAGAAATAGCAAATCTTTATGCAGCTGAATCCGTAAAAGAGTATACAGAGGCCCAAAAAAGCAAGATGAGGAGACTTGAACTTGAAGAAATCAAAAAAGAACTGGCAAAGTGGGGCATAACCTTTGCAGATGTAGCCAAAAGTTCACCAAAGCACGAAAGCACCCGCCGTACCTATCTGGCTGTCATAGATTTCATTATGAACAACCCTGATATAGCTGATATAATTAAAGAGAAGAAGTATCTGCCAGTACAAAAAATTGCTACAACTCTTAAAATACCCCGCAAGCGAATCGAAAGAGGTCGAAATTATATAATAGCAGCAGTATTGATTTTGTCTGGGGATTATCAATTCATAAATGAGTATATTAAGTGGAGGTGATAGCATTGAAGGCAATAATAGTAGACTTTGATGGAGATTATATAATCGTCGCCAATAGTAGAGGCGATTTTAAGAGAATATACAACAATTATCAGGGGTGCCAAATAGGCGATGAAATTACAATATCAATGCTATCATCAAAGAAGATATTGGCTCTTGCCGCATGTTTTCTGATCATGTTGGTCACGAGTTACGGCATATATGGCTACGTGAGTCCTGTTACTTATGTAACTGTAGATATAAATCCCAGTGTTGAGTTTTCCTTAAACCGATATGATGTGGTAAGAGATGTCCGGGGCTTAAATGAAGAAGGCAAGATTATAGTTGCCGATGGCAGTGAATACAAGAATATGAAATTTGAAAGAGCATTAAATTTACTACTTTCCAAAGCTGTTGAGGCAGACTATTTAAATAAAGATACTAATACCATAATGCTTACCATGTCTAGCGTAAAGGATTCCATTTCCCCTGACAAAACACAGCAGCTGGAGGAAATGACAAAAACTCAATTGAAGAACATAATTGAAAAAGATGATCCAGATACCTCCAGTAATGAAAAGCCTGAGGCCCTCGCTGAAAGCCAAAATACTCAGGATTCAAGCAAAAGTGACTTTAATATAATAGTTGAGAAGACAACATATAAAAAGCACCAAGAGTCCAAGGAGAAGGCGGTGTCTCAGGGCAAGCTGGTATTATATGAAAAATTAAAGAAAGTTAAGCCTGATGCGGCCCTGGAACATGTTAAAGATGCTTCTGTATCGCAAATATTAAGGGAAATAGAAACAGTAAAATCAGAACTAAAAGACAAATCTAAGGAAAGATCTCATGGCAGCTCAGAACATAAAGGAAAGCAGACGAAAGAGGATAAAAAGCAGTCAAAGGATATAAAAGAATTGGAGAAGCATGTGGAACAACAATTAAAAGATATACAAAAAGAAAATAAAAATAAATTTAAAGAAAAAATTAAAGACACCAAGGAGCAGCTAAAAAAATACAGAGATAACAAAAAGGATATCAGTAAAAAAATCAAAGAAGAGTTGAAGGACAAAAGGGACAATAATAACAATAAGCCAGAAAAAAATAATAAGGGAAAACCGCACATCTACAAGGACAAAGCTAGTTACAACAATGGAAACAAATACAAGAATAACAATAAATAAAAAGAAAAAGCGAAAGGGACGGTTAATTCGTCTCTATTTTTTTGTTTTATCTAAAAATCTTTTTATATTTGGCAAATTCGGACTTGCGAATGTGATACCTTTCACATATAATTATAGTTAATTAATTGATTAACAAACTATAATTAACATAAAATATTGTTTGAATTATTTTTATCAGTATTGTATAATCTATAGCATGAAAGTATACAAGAATTTATTTTTTGCTTTTTCTCTAACAGGTAAAATATTGGCGCTACCATTTAGTAGGTGGTATTTGTATTAGGCTTATTTGTACAAAGATTTATCCACAGGTAGTGCCTTTTTAATTATAGTCTTAACAAAGCATAAAACATCTTTTTTCCTATTAAAGGGAGGTGGTAGCTGTTGAAAGAGGCATTAGAAGGTGTAAGAGGGGCTGAACAAGAGGCTAAAAGCATAGTGGCTGAAGCAGAAAAGGAAGCAAAAGCCATAATTGCAGAAGCTTCAAAAAATGGAGAAGCATTGATTGAAGATGCAAAAAGGCAAGGGGAAGAAGAAGGCCAAAAACTCATTCAGCAGGCAGAAGCCGAAGCCTTTAAAAAGGCTGAGGACTTCAAAAAAGAGTACGAAGAAAAAGTCAAATATCTAAGGAAAATTTCCGCTGACAAGATGAATATAGCGGTGGATATGATTTTAGAGAGGATTGTGAAGGTCCATGGCAATAGTTAACATGAAGAAAATGCACCTCCTGGGCCTCAAGAGAGAGAAAGAAAAAATCCTGAAAGTCTTGCAAAAAACCGGCATAGTTGAAGTAATTGATATAGTGGAAGATGAGGTATCAGAAGATGCCAAAGAGCTAAATGGCGAGGTGCAGAGAAGTTACGTAAACCAAGAACTCAATAGAGAATTAATAGATCTGGAAAACAAACTAAGTAATCTTAAATTTGGCATTGATTTTTTAAAGCCTTATGTTAAACCTACTAATCCTCTTATACACGGTAAACCAAATATTAAAAAGGATGAGCTGCAAGAATTACTTGCAAAAGAAAACAGTATTTTAGAAAGTTTACAGGCAGTTTTTGACTTAGACAAAGAAATCTCGCAGCTAAAGACGAAAAAATCAAAGCTTATAACTCAAATAGAAATGCTTTCACCTTGGCGTTCCTTGGATATCCCTTTAGAACAACTAGGGGAAACTGGCAGAACTACTTTTATAGCAGCAGTGATGCCGAGAAAAAGTAAAGCTGAACTTGACAAGAGAATTGCTGATGAAGGTCTTTTGGCGGAAATTACAACATTGGGTGAAAGTAAGGACGATGTATATACACTGGTAATATATCACAAAGAACACAGGGAACCTATGGAAAAACTATTTAAGGAATATTCGGTAAACCTTCAGGATTTTGGCAGTTTGAAGGGCACACCAAAAGAGCTAATCCTTGCAGCTGAAAATGAAATAAAGGACATTGATAAGGAACAGGAAAATATTAAAGACAAATCTAAAAAATTATCCGATAATATACAAAACTTTGAGATTCTTTACGACTATTATACAGTGGAAAAAGATAGAAAAAGTGCTTTTCTGAAGGTGATGGATACCGATAAAACTTTTTCCATGCAAGCTTGGCTTCCTGAAGAACATGAGGAATTAGTGAAAAGCCAAATTTCAAAAGTAACGGATACAGTCTATATGGAATTTAGCGAACCATCAGAAGAAGATGATATACCGGTACTTCTCTCCAACCCCAAACTAGTGGAGCCCTTTGAAGTAGTCACTGAGCTATACAGTCTCCCAGACCCTAGAGGACTTGACCCGAATCTTTACATGGCACCATTTTTCTTTGTATTTTTTGGCATGATGTTAAGTGACGCGGGCTATGGTATTATCATGTGCTTGCTTGCTGGATATGCCCTGCAGAAATTTAAACTTGCCGGCACAGGCAAAAAATTTACCGCATTGGTATTTCTCTGCGGTGTTTCAACAGTAATATGGGGAGCCATCTTCGGCGGCTGGTTCGGTGACTTGCTGGGCCTGAAGCCATTGTGGATAAACCCCTTGGACAATCCCCTTTCGGTGCTAATATTATCCTTTATCATGGGAATTGTTCAGATATATGCAGGCATAATCTTAAATGCATATAAAAACATCAGGGCAGGCAAAATAGTCGATGCATTAATGGACCAAGGACTGTGGTTGGTACTATTGACAGGCCTTTTGATGTTTGCAATGCCGGAGCTTGCAACAGTGGGTAAATATATGGCTATATTTGGAGCAGCAGGCCTTATATTAACCCAAGGTAGATCCCAGAAAAATATCATCAAGAAATTCACATCAGGAGTTTTAAGTTTGTATGACATAACCGGATATCTCAGTGATATCCTATCATACTCAAGGCTACTGGCCTTAGGGCTAACTACCGGTGTTATAGCAACTGTTATAAATACTATGGCAAAGACTGTATCAGGTAGTATCATTGGATATATCGTTATGGCCCTTATTATTGTAGGCGGGCATGTATTCAATCTGGCCATAAACGTACTTGGTGCTTATGTTCACAGCAGTCGTCTCCAATATATTGAGTTCTTTGGCAAGTTTTATGACAGTGGAGGAAGGGCATTTGACCCATTAAAAGTTAAAACAACCTATGTTAATTTAGAAGACATTTAAACCATATAAAACAATATAAAAAGAAAAAACAAATTTGGAGGAGGAGTATAAATGTCACTAACATTAGGACAAGTATTAGCTTTATTTGGTGCGGCATTGGCCGTTGGTCTACCTGGAATTGGTTCTGCAAGGGGAGTGGGAATAGTCGGTGAGAGCGCTGCTGGATTAGTAACAGAAGATCCCGGCAAATTTGGTCAAGCGTTGATTCTTCAGGCACTTCCTGGTACTCAGGGTATTTACGGATTTTTGGCAGGCTTTTTGACCATTCAAAAAATAGGTCTCCTTGCAGGAAATTTAGTTGACATTACACCATATCAAGGGTGGTTAATATTTGCATCTTGTATGCCCATTGCGATAGTAGGTTTCTTATCAGCTATATATCAGGGCAGAGTTGCTGCTGCTGGTATAGGTATAGTATCAAAAAGGCCTGAGGAAGTAGCTAAAGGTATTACTTTTTCCGCCATGGTTGAGACCTATGCTGTACTTGCACTGCTGGCAACCATATTGATGTTGTTCGGCATCAATATATAAAGGAGTGTCTTACCATGGAGGGTATAGTAAAGATTAGAGAAAGGATTTTGGAAGAAGCCCAGGAGCAAAAGCAAAAGATTATCGAAGATGCTAAGGCTCAAGCTCAAAATATAAAGAAAGAATATGAGCAAAAGGCCAAGAAAATACTAGATGATATCTTGGATAAAGCAGGCAAAACTGCTGAAGAAAAAAAGCGCAGAATTCTCTCTATGGCTCAACTGGAAAATAGAAAGGTCCTATTACAAGCAAAACAAGAAATAATTGATGAAGTTTTTGAAAAGGCAAAAGATACTCTAAAAAGCATGCCTGATGAGAAATACCAAAACTTAATTGCTAACATGCTAATAAACAGTGTCCTTACAGGCAATGAAGAAGTAATTATATCAGCATATGACAAGAACAGAATAACACCTGAATTTTTGCAAAAAATCAACAGCACTCTAATAGGCATGGGTAAACAAGGAAATCTCAGGATTTCCGAAACTCCCGGACAGATGATAGGTGGTTTTATACTCAAATCCCAAGACGTAGAGATAAACAGTACCTTTGACTCCCTTATAAATATGGAGAGGGAAGAACTGGAAACTGAAATAGCCAAAGTACTTTTCGAGGAGTGATTAAATGGCGAAAGACACAGATTTCCTATATGTATCAGCCCGAATAAAGTATCTGGAAACCAAACTCCTCGGCAAAAATGATATTGAACGCATACTTGAAGCTCCAGGAATTGAGGATGCATTAAAAGCATTAAGTGACTCGGAATACGGCAGTGATATAGCGGAAATGGAGAATGTATATGAATTCGAAAAGGTCCTAGACAAAAGTATGCTTCGCACAATCAAAACCTTAAAGGAGTCCTTTAAAAATCACGAGATCATAACCTTTTTCACCTTAAAAAACGATTTTCACAATTTAAAAGTAATTATCAAAGCAATGATTTCAGGTAGTGATAACGGATTTTTCTCACGATTATGTGAAACACCTCCTGAAGAAATAAAAAAATATGTAGAAGGGGAAACTAGTGCCAACATACCTGATAGTTTAAAGGAAGCTTATCATAAGGCAATTGAAGCTTTTGAGTCAACCAAAGATCCCCAGCAAATTGATTTTGTTTTAGATCAAGCCCTTTTTGAGGAAATGGGCAAAATTGCTGGCAATTCAAGAGATGCCTTTTTAAAGGAATATTTGACTGCTCTATCAGACCTGACAAATATTAAAACTATGGTCAGACTGAAAAAAATTGACGGAGATATTCGGACCCTGGACAGTGCACTAGTCAGTGGAGGAAGTTTACCAAAGGAATTTTTTAAAGAAAAATTTCTAGAAAGCAGTCAAAGCCTCATTGAGGCTCTAAATAATACACCTTACCAACAGATTGTAGAGGAAGGTATTACCCAATGGGATTTGACCGGCAGCCCTTCAGTTTTTGAAAAACTGGTGGACAACTATATGATTTCCCTGGCAAGACGCGGTCTATACAAGCCATTTGGTTCTGAAACAGTTATTGGCTACTTGGCTGCTCGGGAAAATGAAATAAAACTTCTCAGAATTATAATGGTGGGAAAGATTAACGGTATACCTTCGGATATGATAAGGGAGCGATTGAGAGATGTCTACGTATAAAATTGCTGTTGTAGGAGATAAAGATACGGTTTTAGCATTTAAATCTTTAGGAGTTGACATCTTTCCCGTCCTAAATGAAAAAGAAGCCAATTTTACAATAACTAAGCTTGCTAAGGAAAACTATGCGGTTATTTTTGTTACTGAGCAGATTGCCAAGGAAATCCCGGAAAAGATAGCCCAGTACAGGAATCACATGATTCCGGCTATTACCTTAATCCCAAGTAACCGGGGCACCCTTGGAATTGGAATAGGAGAAGTGAAAAAATCCGTGGAAAAAGCCATTGGAGTAGATATCTTATTTGGAAGAGAGGGAGAGGAATGACAAGTGGTGTAGTAGTTAAAGTTTCCGGTCCCCTCGTAGTGGCAACGGGACTGCCCCAAGCTAAAATGTTCGACGTGGTCAAAGTGGGCCAGCAAGGCCTTGTGGGCGAGGTTATTGAGGTCCATGGTGAAAAACTTTCTATACAGGTTTATGAAGAAACATCAGGCTTAGGCCCTGGGGATCCGGTGGTCTCAACAGGTGCTCCCCTAAGCGTTGAACTAGGACCGGGAATGCTGGAGGGGATTTTTGATGGAACTCAACGTCCCCTTGATGTAGTTGAAGCGATAGCAGGAAGTTATATTACAAGAGGTATAGATATACCCGCTCTCAACAGAGAGAAAAAGTGGGATTTTGTGCCCACCGCGAAAGTAGGCCAGAAGGTTACCGGTGGTGACATCATTGGTACAGTCCAGGAAACGGTAATAGTGGAGCACAGAATAATGGTACCACCGGGGATATCTGGTGAGATAGTGGAAATTAACCAAGGAAGCTTTACCGTAACAGATACTGTTGCAAAAATAAAAACCGATGATGGCAGCATTGTAGATGTTTCTATGATGCAAAAATGGCCCGTAAGAATGCCGCGGCCATATAAGGAAAAACTTCCTCCTATGGAGCCCATGGCGACAGGTCAACGGGTTATAGATACCTTCTTCCCTGTAACCAAAGGCGGAACGGCATGTATTCCTGGCCCCTTTGGCAGCGGAAAAACAGTAGTTCAGCATCAGCTGGCAAAATGGGCCGATGCAGAAATAGTTGTCTACATTGGATGTGGTGAGCGGGGCAACGAGATGACCGACGTTCTCTTGGAATTCCCCGAGCTCATTGACCCTAAAACCGGAGAACCTCTAATGAAGAGAACAGTTCTCATTGCCAACACATCAAATATGCCTGTTGCTGCTCGAGAAGCTTCTATATACACTGGTATAACTATCGCAGAATATTTCAGAGACATGGGTTACAGTGTGGCACTGATGGCTGACTCCACATCTCGCTGGGCTGAAGCCCTCAGGGAGATGTCCGGCCGTCTGGAAGAAATGCCTGGTGATGAAGGATATCCTGCATACCTTTCCAGAAGGCTTGCAGAGTTTTACGAAAGGGCAGGTAGGGTCATTGCCTTAGGCAGTGGTGAAAGAGAAGGAACCGTAACTGTTGTAGGCGCTGTATCACCACCAGGTGGAGACCTTTCAGAGCCGGTAACACAGGCAACCTTAAGAGTTGTAAAGGTGTTCTGGGCCTTAGATTCTTCTTTGGCTTATGCCAGACATTTTCCGGCCATCAACTGGCTCACCAGCTATTCTCTGTATGCAGATACAGTAGAAGAATATATGAATCAAAATATTTCATCTGACTGGAAAGATTTGCGGGCTGAGGCCATGCGCCTCCTGCAGGAAGAGTCCAGTTTACAGGAAATAGTGCGACTGGTAGGTATTGATGCCCTTTCAATTAAAGACAGACTTATACTGGAAGTAGCTCGGTCAATTAGAGAAGACTTCCTCCATCAAAACGCCTTCCATGAAGTGGACACATACACTTCTTTGAATAAACAATATAGGATGCTAAAACTTATCCTAACATTCTATGAAGAAGCTCAGAAGGCAATAGATAAAGGCGTAGTGTTCTCTGAAATTGAAAATATGCCGGTTCGGGAGCGCATAGCAAGGGCAAAGTATTCTGACGAAAAGGATGCAAAAATATTCGATGAAATTGAACAAGAGCTAAAGCAGCAGATTGAAAAGCTGATGGAAGGGGGGAAGCTGAATGATTAAAGAATACAAAACTGCTCGAGAAATTACCGGGCCACTGATGTTGGTTGAAAACGTTGAAGGTGTAAAATACAATGAACTGGTAGAAATCGAAACATCATCTGGTGAGATACGCAGAGGTCAGGTGCTTGAAGTTGACGGAGATAGAGCATTGGTCCAGCTATTTGAAGGCTCTACCGGTCTTAACATAAATGATTGTAAAATAAGATTTCTGGGCAGGAGCATTCAGCTGGGAGTATCCATCGATATGTTGGGAAGAGTCTTCGACGGTTCGGGTAGGCCAAAAGACAACGGCCCCAAGATAATTCCCGAAAAACGACTGGATATCGATGGAAACCCTATAAACCCAACGGCCCGCGACTATCCATCAGAGTTTATCCAGACTGGAATTTCCGCCATTGACGGATTAAACACCCTAGTCCGTGGTCAAAAGCTCCCCATATTTTCAGGTTCTGGTCTGCCACATGCACAGCTTGCAACTCAAATTGCAAGGCAAGCAAAGGTACTGGGAACTGACAGCAAATTTGCTGTTGTATTTGCAGCCATGGGTATTACCTTTGAAGAAGCTGATTACTTCATATCAGACTTTAGAAGGACCGGAGCCATCGACCGCTCTGTACTTTTCATAAATCTAGCTGACGACCCTGCTATTGAGCGTATATCTACGCCTAGAATGGCCCTTACCTGTGCAGAATTCTTGGCCTTTGAAAAAGATATGCACGTTCTGGTTATATTAACAGACATGACCAACTACTGTGAAGCACTTCGAGAAGTTTCAGCTGCCAGAAAAGAAGTGCCTGGTCGCCGAGGCTATCCGGGATATCTATATACAGACCTTGCGACTTTATACGAAAGGGCAGGTCGTCTCAAAGGCAAAAAGGGTTCCATTACCCAGATACCCATTTTGACCATGCCTGAAGACGATAAGACCCACCCAATACCAGACCTGACGGGATATATTACCGAAGGTCAGATAATCTTGAGCCGAGAACTCTATCGAAAAGGTGTAATGCCGCCTATAGACGTACTGCCTTCCCTGTCCAGGCTCAAAGACAAGGGTATAGGCGAAGGCAAGACTAGGGAAGACCATGCCGATACCATGAACCAGCTGTTTGCCGCATATGCAAGGGGTAAACAGGCCAAAGAGCTGGCAGTAATTCTCGGTGAAGCTGCACTAAGCGATACTGATAAACTCTTTGCAAAATTTGCCGATGAATTTGAAAAGCGGTATGTTTCTCAAGGTGAAAACGAAGATAGGAGCATAGAAGAAACACTCAACTTAGGGTGGGAACTATTGACCATATTGCCTAAGGCAGAGCTTAAGCGAATTCGAGACGAATATATCGAAAAATACCTGCCTAAAAAAGGAGAAGAGTAAAGATGCAAACTCGGGTAAATCCGACCCGGATGGAGCTTACCAGGCTGAAGCGGCAGATAGTTACAGCCAGGCGTGGCCATAAACTGTTAAAAGATAAGCAAGATGAATTGATAAAAACCTTTATCGAAATGGTGAAGGAAAACAAGAGACTGCGGGAAGAAATCGAAAAGGATCTAGAAATGGCTTTTCGCAATTTTACAATGGCTCGCAGTCAAATGCCTCAAGAAGTGCTGGAGGAAAGTCTTATGATTCCTTCAGCCAGCGTAAGTATAGATATAGGCAAGCAAAATATAATGAGTGTAAATGTGCCTAAGATAAAAATCAAAAAAGAAGAAGGCAGCAACATATATTCCTATGGCCTTGCCACAACATCAGCAGAGCTGGACAGCGCCATAACCATCCTGTCAGGAATGCTTGACAAGATGTTGAAACTGGCCGAAATCGAAAAAGCCTGTCAGCTGATGGCTGATGAAATTGAAAAGACCCGCCGCAGGGTTAATGCTTTAGAATACGTAATGATTCCTTCCATGGAAGAATCCATTAAGTTCATAACCATGAAATTGGACGAAAACGAACGGAGCAACATAACTCGCCTCATGAAAATTAAAGAAATGGTCATGGAAGGTTAAATCAAAAGCTAATCAAAAGCCTCTTACCGCAAAAATAGCGGTGAGAGGCTTTTTTATTGCCCAAATTATATTCCCAGGATGACTTTTGGTAATAAAAACTGTTATTATGTCAAATACTATATTAATGCCAAGTTACAAAACAAGTTGCAAAAAATAAGTCAGTAAATGGAAAAATATCTTTTCCATATGGACAAAAACAGCCAGAATTCATTGAAGGAAATACTTAAAGCATACTAGAATCTTTTTAGAAAACAAGGAATTTAATCAAGTTGCAAATATAGTGATGTCATGTAATGCCAGTGAGCGAATTTTTCTTTTTCGTCCTGGTTCTTAGCGAGATTCCAAGAAAGCCGTTAAAAAGCTTTTCGCGATGTGCCGTCAGAAAAAGGTATGGCCTTATCTTAAAATGTTAACTTGGATTTTGTTGCTTTCAAATTTGAATTGAGCTAAAAAGCTTTAGGCTTTCGCAGGAATCGAGCTTTAGAACCATAGAAAAAGAAAACTGAGCAAGCGGCATTACATGACATCAACCTATACTGGCAATACCTGACAGATTCGATGCAAGAAAAAAATTGTTCTTAGTTGTGCTTAATGGAAGAATTAGCTACCTAACAGAAGATAATATTATAATTGCTACATAGATATCATTTAATGGGCATAATATTGAGCACAGGGGTAATAATCTTAAATGAAAGATAATCTATATGGTAAATTAGAAATATGGGGGCTATTGTTATGAGATTTATAAAAAGTCTAGTTGCTGTTATTTTAATTATGATGATGACACCTGGCATAACTTTTAGCCAAGAACAGGAGCAATTTTTGGTAGGTGCACTAAAAGCTACCGGCGCAGAGCCGGAAATGATGGACGTAGTAGATTGGTCTGTAATAAACAGAGAGTTTCTGGATTTTTCCCAAATGAAAAAGTGTCGGGATGAAATATTAGAAATATTTGATGCAAAAGAAAAAATTTTTGATGAAACGCAGGAAAACAGCGAAAGATATCGAATATTAAACACTGTAGCCAAACTAGATTCTGAAACTTTTTTACAGATTATTCTGCAATCAGTCCATTTGCCAGAAGAATATGAAAAGGAGCCTCAAACATACCTGGTAGTCAATGTCAGCGGTAAAAACCTTGACAAAGTTGCCGATTGTGGGCGAAAAGCCCAAGAAGCAGTGATTTCATTAAAGGGGAAGTCAAAAATTACCTCTTGTGTTACTGGGTCATTTAATGGTAAACTAGATAAGGCTAAACAGAAACAAGTTCTTGAGAATATTTGCGATTATCTTAATATTTCTTATACCACAAAAATGCAAGATGAATATACCCTTAACCTTATGGGGTACAGTCCGTTACTGACAGAAGATATACAAATTCTAGATAAAACTTACAATATAAACATTGCCATGAGATATAATCTGGAAGACGATAAGACATATATATGGATCGGGACGCCAGTTATTTCATTAGAGCATTAACGATTTGGTAAAAAGGTATCTATGCAATCGGAGGGGAAGTCGTTGTCAAGTATTGTCATTGAAGGAGGCAGGCCGCTTAAAGGCACTGTTAAGATCAGCAGTGCCAAAAATGCCGTATTACCTGTTCTTGCTGCTTCACTGCTTACAGAATCACAGTGTATTATTGAGGATGCGCCTGAACTTGAAGATGTCAGAGTTATGGTCGAAGTTTTAAAATCCTTAGGAGCTAATGTCCATAGAGAAGGAGATTCCATAAAGATAACTGCTGAGAAAATTGATTCTTTTGAGGCCCCTTATGACTTAGTTCGAAAGATGAGGGCTTCTTTTTTGGTAATGGGTCCATTGCTCGCAAGAAAAGGACGAGCTCGGATATCCATGCCCGGCGGTTGTGCTATAGGTTCAAGGCCCATAGATTTGCATTTAAAAGGCTTTGCAGCCTTAGGAGCTGAAATTGAATTAGGTCATGGATTTGTAGAAGCAAAGTGCAAAAAACTTAAAGGCTCTACTATCTACTTGGATTTCCCAAGTGTAGGTGCAACAGAAAATATAATGATGGCTGCTGCTTTGGCCGAAGGTCAAACTACCATCGAAAATGCAGCCAAAGAGCCTGAAATAATCGATATAGCCAACTTCTTAAATAGCATGGGTGCCAAAATCCGCGGTGCCGGCACTGATGTGATAAAAATTGAGGGTGTCAAGGAACTTTCAGGCATTTCATATACAGTTATTCCTGACAGAATTGAAACCGGCAGTTTCTTAGTGGCAGGAGCCATAACCAATGGGAATATACTCCTGGAAAATGTGGTGCCTGAACACTTAAAACCTGTAATAGCAAAACTCATCGAGTGCGGTGCCGAAATCACTGAAGAGCCTGAAGGTCTTCGAGTTATTGGCAATGGCAGACCTATGGCCTCAGATGTTAAGACCATGCCTTATCCCGGATTTCCTACAGATATGCAGGCTCAAATTATGGCCTATTTAAGCATAGCTTCAGGGACAAGTATGGTTATCGAAACAGTATTTGAGAATCGCTTTATGCACGTGGAAGAACTAAAGCGGATGGGTGCCAAAATAAAAATTGAGGGAAGAACTGCTGTTGTAGAAGGTGTAGAAAAACTCTCTGGTGCACCGGTAAAGGCCACTGACCTTAGAGCTGGAGCAGCCTTGATTTTGGCAGGCCTTGCGGCAGAAGGCACCACCAAGGTGATGAACACATACCATATTGACAGAGGTTATGCAAATATAGTAGAAAAGCTACAAAATCTAGGTGCAAATATAAAAAGAGTGGATTAAAAAACAGGTTCTTGTGAACCTGTTTTTTTATATCATATATCCCTCCTTTGGCTAATAAAATATAATATTAGTCTTTTAGATTGTATTGTGGAGGGGTTAGATGAAGGGGGCAGGCTATTACATAATTTTCTTTATGGTTATAATTATCATCCTTGTACCAGCTGGTGTGGTAAGGAGTTGCAAACCAAAACTGCCTCAAAGCCCTGGGGAGTCAGAAAGAATAGAGAAAACTGCTGAAAGTGATCTTATCAGCCTTTATATAAATTCATCTGGGAAAATAGAAAAACTTCCTTTAGAGGAATATGTAAAAGGGGTGGTGGCTGCCGAAATGCCTGCCAGCTTTAATATAGAAGCCTTAAAAGCCCAGGCTGTGGCAGCCAGGACATATGCCTACAAAAGGTGGCGGGCAGCTTCCGGCAAAGGCTGCAGTATGCATCCTGATGCCGATGTGTGTGATGACTCCACCCATTGTCAAGCTTGGATTACCAAAACTGAAATGCTGAAAAAATGGGGGATTTTTTCTTATTACCACTATTACAGCAAGATAAACCAAGCGGTTAATGCCACTGAAGGCATGATTATACTGTATCAAAATGAGCCCATTGATCCACTGTATTTTTCAACAAGCAACGGTAAAACGGAAAATTCAGAGGATGTTTGGGAAAATCAGATTCCATATCTTCGAAGTGTAGCAAGCCCCGGCGAAGAAAACTCACCCCATTTTTCCCATGTAAAAGAAATTCCTGTGGATGTGGTTGTATCCCGCCTGAAAGAGAAGTGGCCTGATATTATAATAGACAACAAAAATCCTGAAAAACAGTGGAAGGTGCTGGAATATAGCAGCGGAGGCCGCATTAAGACAATGCAGGTGGGAAATAAAATTATCAAAGGCACAGAATTTAGGCAACTTTTTGAACTAAAGTCCACAGACTTTAAGTGGGAAAGGTCAGGGAAAAATATAAAGATCACCACTAAGGGTTTTGGTCATGGAGTGGGCATGAGTCAATACGGGGCCAATGCCATGGCTAAAGCTGAAGCAGATTATATAGAAATACTAAAACACTATTATACCGGTGTGGAAATTAAAAAAATGGAAATAAAAACTATAAAAAATTAGGGCTTAAATGTATATGGAGGAAAATCCTGGTCATAATATAGATGAGGTGATTATATGTATCGATTAAAATGGCCAGTGCATTTTTCCTCTATTTTTAAATGGATAAAAGACAAATTTGGTGCCCTTTTAAACACAAAACCAATCAAACGCATAAAAGAGCTGCCTAAAACGGCAGTATTAGCTGTTGTTCTCATTACACTTTTAATAGGTGCAAATAGTTTATTTTGGTGGTATAGAGCCACCCACGGGGGGTTTGACTTTGCAAAGGAGCCTGAAGGAGAATCAATCCACGAGTGGGAAATCAACATGAATGAACAGGGCCTTGACGAAGAAGAACTTAGAAAAGAATATACACTAGCTGAGCCTCCTCAAGTTAAGCCTTCCCAAGCGGAAGAAGACATAAAAGAGATATCAGAAACCCCACAGGAACAAGAAGCTTCACCAGAAAATACAGAACCTAAAAAAGAGCCTACCAAGACAGAGCAGCCTGAAACAACACAAAAAGAGTCAGCCAAGGTTTCTGCCATGGCCACCATGGCAATGCCTACTTTGGGGAAAATTATAACACCTTTTGCCATGGATACCTTAGTTTATTCAAAAACCTTAGAACAATGGAATTCCCACAGTGGCATTGATATTGCAGCAGAATTAGGAACACCTGTGAGAGCTGCCATGGCAGGGACAGTGGCAGAGGTTAGAAGCAATGATCCCAGATTAGGTATAGTAGTTATTTTAGACCATGGCGACGGCATTCAAACAATCTATGGCAACCTTCAATCAGATAAAACAGTAAAAAAAGGTGATACGATCCAAAAGGGTCAGGTAATAGGAGCTGTGGGTCAAACGGCACCTTTTGAAATCGAAGATCCTCCCCACCTACACTTTGAAGTGGTAAAAGACGGCAAAAACATAAATCCTGAAGAATATCTCCCCAAACTCAATTAACTTAAACTAGGTGCCCGGCACCAAAAGTGGCATAAAGGCCACTTTTTTTTTGTCCCTTCAACAACTTAAACTATGTGCCTGGCACTCAATGGTGAGGAACTGAAAGTTTAGGTGATTGAGTATTTTTCCTTCTATAAATGTGTTTTCCATCATATATATTTACTAAAATCGCTTAGAGGGGGAGCTGCTATGAAGGATTACATGAGGGAGCGCATTCTAGAAATTGCCGACTATATTCTCGAAACTAAGGCCACCGTCAGACAAGCCGCCAAAGTCTTTGGAGTATCTAAGAGCACAGTGCACAAAGATATGACTGAGCGACTTTTGGAGATAAATCCTGAAAAAGCAAAGCTAGTTAAACAAGTCTTGGAATATAACAAATCTCAGCGTCATATTAGAGGTGGAAAAGCCACAAAGAGAAAATACCTCAACTTAAGCTAAAAAAAGGAGGATTTTTAGTAAAAATGTAGAATTATATCCTAAATGTGTAAATTTTATAGGAGGCAGTAAGATTTTCATGGATATAGGAATAGATTTGGGAACCGCTTCAATTTTGGTCTATGTAAAGGGTAAGGGAATAGTGCTCCAAGAACCGTCCGTAGTAGCAATGGATAAATCTACCGGTAAGTTGTTGGCTGTTGGCGAGGAAGCCCGGAGAATGATCGGGCGCACTCCTGGCAATATAGTGGCCATGCGACCCTTGAGAGAAGGGGTTATCGCAGATTATTCTACAACGGAACTCATGCTTAAGTATTTTTTAAACAAGGTGGCACCACGCAGGATATTTAGACCAAGGATGATGATCTGTGTCCCTGCAGTGATTACTACTGTTGAAAAAAGAGCTGTAATTGAGGCCGCCAACGCTGCAGGTGCCCGCCAAACATATCTAATAGAAGAGCCTATAGCGGCTGCCATAGGTGCAGGTTTAGATATTTCTAAGCCTTTTGGCAGCATGGTTATAGATATTGGTGGAGGGACAACTGATATTGCCGTGTTGTCCTTAGGTGGCATTGTTTGCGGCGAATCTCTGAGAATTGCCGGAGACGACTTTGATGATGCAATCGTCAGATACGTAAAGAAAGAATTTAATCTAATGATCGGCGAAAGGTCTGCTGAAGAAGTTAAAATTAACATAGCCAATGTTTACCCTGAAAGTGAAGAGGATAAAGCCGTTTCTATGGAAGTGAGAGGTCGCAGTCTCATTAGCGGTCTTCCACAAAATGTTACAATAACTGCAGCGCAAACCTGTGAAGCATTGCAAGAACCGGTAGAACAGATTATAAATACCATTTACAGTGTTTTAGAAAGGACTCCACCAGAACTTTCCTCTGATATCAGTGAAAAAGGCATAGTAATGACCGGCGGTGGTTCTCTGCTGAAAGGCATGGATAAATTAATCAGCATCAGAACAGGCATTCCCGTTATCATTGCCGAGGATGCCATTTCTTCTGTTGCCATAGGTGCCGGTAAGGCTTTGGAAAATCTGGACAAGCTGGGCCCCCGCGCCATATTTACTAAATAACCTATTTGCCGGGAGGTGAAAAATTGATAAGAGGTCTGTACACCGGGGCATCTGGAATGCTTGCTGAAATGGCAAGGACAGATGTCATATCAAACAACATGGCAAATGTAAATACTACAGGTTTTAAAAAAGACAGGGCAATCTTCAGAGCTTTTCCTGAGATGAACATTCACCGCATTCATGACCCTATACCTGTAGGCATTGATAGAAAAATGGATCCCAGACCTTTCATCGGCACCATGGGTACTGGGGTAATGGTAGAGGAGATTAATACTGACTTTTCCCAAGGAGCCATCAATACTACTTCAAACCCTCTGGATGTGGCCATACAAGGGGAAGGCTTTTTTCAAGTGCAAACTCCTGAGGGCATCAGGTACACCCGAGACGGCAGCTTTACACTAGATAGCAATCTCTACATGGTGACAAAAGACGGCCATTATGTGTTGGGGGAAAATGGACCTTTGCAGCTGCCAGAAGATGGAGATATAGTCATAAGTAGACAAGGTGAAGTCTTTGTCAATGAGCAGTATGTGGACAGGCTAAATGTCGTTACTTTTGCTGAAACAAATCAGCTTGAAAAACAAGGCGACAATCTGTACATTTCTAATGCACCTGCGATACCGACACAAGATGTGCAAATTATCCAAGGTGCTTTAGAAGGGGCAAATGTGAACACAGTTGCAGAAATGGTGGATTTAATCAGTGCCTTTAGGGCGTATGAAGCTAATCAAAAAGTCATCCAAACCCATGATTCTACCCTAGACAGAGTAGTAAACGATGTAGGTAGAGTATAAATTTAGGGCCGGACTGATTTTCAGGGGCCCTCCACTGCTGAACGACTGAGGCAGTGAAAATTTAAGGAGGGATAGAGCATGATGCGTGCACTTTGGAGTGCAAGCAGTGGAATGCAAGCACAACAGCTAAACATGGACATTATCTCCAACAACTTAGCCAATGTTAACACAACAGGCTTTAAGAAAAATCGTGCCGAATTTAAGGATTTAATATATGAGACATTGCGAAGACCGGAAAATCCGGATTTATTGCCTGGTGCTGCAGCGCCTGTAGGGGTGCAAGTAGGCCATGGTGTTAGACCAAGCGCCACTACCAAGGACTTTAGCGGCGGCAATCTTCAGCCTACAGAGAATCCTTTAGACGTGGCCATTGAAGGACCTGGTTTTTTCATGGTGGAAAGACCTGATGGCACCCTCGCTTTTACCCGTGACGGTTCCTTTAAATTGTCTTTAGATGGGACAGACAGGATCTTATCCACATCTGACGGATACTATGTCCTAGATGAAAACGAAAGTTACATAACCATCCCTGAGGAATACACCGATATCAGCATCGCCTCTGACGGCACCATTTCTGCAGTTGCCGAAGATGGCGCTGTAGAAGAGCTGGGCCGCATAGGCCTTGTCAAGTTTTTAAATCCAGCAGGTTTATTGGCAGTTGGCCACAACCTATTTGAAGCTACTGAAGCTTCCGGAGAATACATACTTAAAGAAGATGACCAAGATCCGGGCTTCGGTACTTTGCTCCAAGGTTATTTAGAAATGTCCAATGTAAAAGTCGTGGAAGAAATGGTAAACCTCATCATTGCCCAAAGAGCTTATGAAGTAAATACCAAAGCTGTCCAAGCTTCTGACGAAATGCTGGCTCAGGCCAACAATCTAAGGAGATAAGGATGTTAAAAAATGGACATGATAAACAGTAAAGTGGATATATTCCAGGTTTATAAACCTGAAGAGCCTTTTGTAAAAACTGTCAGCCAAGATAAAGAAAAGCTAAAAGAAGCCTGCCAGCAGTTTGAATCGATTTTTATAAACTATATGTTAAAATCCATGAGAGCCACTGTGCCAGATGGAGGCCTCTTTGAAAAAGGCGTGGCTTATGATATAGTACAGTCAATGCACGACATGGCTTTGGCTGAGGAGATTTCCCTAAGTGGTGGAATCGGCCTGGCAAAGCAGCTGTATGATGAACTTTCCAAATATGTTTAGAGGTCTTTGCAAAAAATAAAGGGGACGAACAGCTTGTTCGTCCCCAAATGATTTATGAGGAATTTGAAAGGGATGATGACTATGCTTAATATCGAAGAAATAAAAAAAATACTTCCCCATAGATACCCTTTTTTACTAATCGACAAAATTTTAGAGCTGGAAGAAGGCAAGAGAGCCGTAGGCATAAAAAATGTCTCATTTAACGAAGAGTATTTTCAAGGTCATTTTCCTCAAAAGCCTGTAATGCCGGGGGTGCTAATAGTTGAAGCCCTGGCTCAAGTTGGAGCTTGTGCCATTTTAAGCTCAGAAGAAAACCGAGGCAAAATAGCACTTTTTGCCGGCATTGATAAAATGAGATTTAAGCGGCAGGTAATACCAGGGGACCAGCTGTATCTGGAAGTGGAGCTTACCAAAGTAAAAGGCACTATCGGTAAAGGCAGAGCCAAAGCCACAGTCGACGGAGAAATTGCCGCTGAAGGAGAGCTGATGTTTGCCATAGTGGACAATTAAAGTAAAAGGATAAATGGAGAGCAACCGGGGAAAATATTCATTAGAGAAGACTTTCCTCAAGATAAAATTGTATTGAGGTGAAGCCATGATATATTGTAAAGGCCAAAGAATTTGGGCGTACATTGCTCTCCTAATTACATTGATAATTTGTACAAGTTTAGCAGCCGGTTGCTCAAGAAAACCTGAAAAATCCACTCCCAGAAATCTAGAGACTGAAAAAAAGGAGTCTCCAGCTTTAAAAAAATTGCAGTCAAGTATTGAGTCTATAATAAAAGAATATGAGAAAATATATCTTATGCAAACTGCTCCGCCTCCCAAAGCTCCACAAGAGGAAAAACAGCAAGAAAGTAGCCAGGAAGGCCAAAGTCAGGAGCCGCAAAAATCTGAGTCAGGAAGTGAAGATTCAAAACAGGAAGGCCAGCAAAAGCAGCAGCAACCATCCCAGAGTAAAGAACAAACTGTTCCCCAACCTGACTGGCCGAAGCTGGAAAAAGATATTGCTGACCTTCACAAACAGTGGAATGAATTTCAGACCGAAGCTTTAAAAAGCGGCGCTACTTCCGAGATGATTCATGATTTTAGCAATACATTAAACCAGCTGACAGTGACTTTGACAAACCAAGCACTGTATGAAGGGCTACTTACGGTCAATGACCTATATGGCAAAACAGTGGATTTTGAAAAGCTGTTTAAAACCAAGTCTCCCCCAGAAGCCAAAAAAATAATATATTACGGAAGAATGGCAGTCTACAAAATATTAAATGGCGATGAGATGGGGGCAACTGAAGCCATGAACAATGCCCTTATTTCCTGGGAAAATGTAAAATCCCAGGTAGAAGACCCAAATGAAGCAGCCAAAGTGCAGTTTTCCCTAGATGAACTCGGCCAGGCTATAACAGAAAGAGACCCAAATCTTATAAAAATAAAAGCCCAAATAGCTCAAGACAATGTCCAAAATGCGATAAAATCCATGGAAGAAAGCAAAAAAGACCAGTGAAATTATTTAAAAAGCCTCTAGTTTATTACAACTAGGGGCTTGATTTTTTAAATATATAAATTTATTTAGAAATTTGCAGGACTTTTTCTTGAACTTAAAGAAATAAATTACTCTAAGCTTGTCAATGGGGGTGGAAAAATGCAGTTTTATTTAGTGGGGGGTCTAATTTTCGCATTTCTTGTAGCGATATTTGCCTTGTGGAATTCTACGGAAATCATTGTAAGATTTCCCTTATTGGGGGAGTTTTCCACATCTTTGGCTTTAGTGATTATTGGTTCAGCTATTTTGGGAGCATTGAGCATATTGGTCTTTGGAACAATCAAACATATAAAGATGAATCTGCAAATAAAGAGGCAGGCAAAAATTATAAAGGATTACGAAGGAATCATTGACCAGCTGAAAAGCCAGCTTGAAAAAAGTCAATTAAAGGAGGAAAGCAGTCCAGAGGATATCAGCACACATTCCTTGCAATAATCTGCAGATTTATGATAATATAGAGACGATAATCTAATAATGACCTGCAATGAATGGGTGAAGTAGTCGCTTCGGGTTACAATCCAGAGAGCAGTCCGGCTGGTGAAAGGGCTGCAGCACCGAAAACGGCGAATTACGCCCAGGAGTATCCGATTTTTCGGCGGTGTAAAAACCGTTATCATAATGAGGCATTTTTAAAATGCGAATTAAGGTGGTACCACGGGTTTCCTCGTCCTTAAAGACTTGGAAGCCCTTAATTTTTATAAAGAAAGAATTTGAGGAGGATATATAAAATGCAAAACGTATACGATATTTTAAAGGAAAGAGGATTTATAGAACAAGTCACCCATGAAGAAGAACTCCGGGAGCTTTTGGGCAAGGAGAAAGTTGTGTTCTACGTTGGCTTTGACCCCACTGCAGACAGCCTTCACGTTGGACATCTTCTGCCAATGATAGCAATGGCTCACATGCAGAGAGCCGGCCATATTCCAATTGCTTTGCTGGGCGGCGGGACTGCCATGGTGGGAGACCCCTCCGGCAGGACAGATATGCGGAAGATGTTGACCCGGGAGCAAATAAATTACAATGCTGAAAGGTTTAAAAAACAGTTTGAAAAGTTAATAGACTTTTCTGATGGTAAAGCATACATGCTAAACAATGCCGATTGGCTCCTTGACTTAAATTATGTATCTTTCTTAAGGGAAATCGGAAGACATTTTTCCGTAAACCGCATGCTAACTGCTGAATGTTACAAGCAGAGAATGGAAACAGGGCTTACATTTTTAGAGTTTAACTACATGCTCATGCAGTCTTATGACTTTTTAGAGCTTTACAGAAAATACAACTGCAAACTGCAGATGGGCGGCAATGATCAGTGGTCAAACATAATCAGCGGTGTTGATTTAATTAGACGAGTTGAAGGTGCATCAGCTTACGGCATGACCTTTACTCTCCTTACCACCAGCGAAGGTGTAAAAATGGGCAAAACCCAAGCTGGAGCCCTATGGCTTGACCCTGAAAAAGTGTCACCTTATGACTTTTACCAATACTGGAGAAATGTTGACGACAGAGATGTGGAAAAATGCCTGAAACTACTGACCTTCCTGCCCATGGATGAAATTAAAAGGCTCAGCAACTTAGAAGGCGCAGAAATAAACAGGGCAAAAGAAGTCTTGGCTTTTGAACTTACAAAAATGATCCATGGGGAAGAGGAGGCCAAAAAGGCCCAAAGTGCGGCAAGGGCCCTTTTCCAAGATGGGGCAGACATGTCCTCGGTGCCTCAAACCCAAATCACCCGGGAACAAATAGGGGACGGTATCAACATACTTGAACTCTTAATGCTGACAGGCCTTACCTCTTCTAAGAGTGAAGGTCGGAGACTCATACAGCAAGGCGGAATTTATGTTGCAAACTCTAGGGTTGAAGACATTGATTTAAAGATAACTGCAAAGGATTTCGATGAAGACAACAGCCTCTTATTGAGAAAAGGGAAAAAAGTCTACCATATGGTAAAACTGTCTTAAACTTAAAATGGGTGCCTTGATTTTAAATAGCATTATCAAGGCACCCTTCATTTAATTTCAACCTTAAATGAAGTAGTTTGAGGTGATGTCGTAATGAAAAGGTGTTCTTGGTGTGAAAATGATGAGATCTACATAAAATACCATGACCAAGAATGGGGCGTTCCTGTTTTCGATGACAGGAAACAATTTGAATTTTTGGTCCTAGAGTCTGCTCAGGCAGGCCTTAGCTGGCTTACCATTTTAAAAAAGAGAGAAGGCTATAGAAAAGCCTATGCTGGATTTGACCCCATAAAAGTTGCCAAGTTTGATGAGAGAAAAATTGAAGAATTGATGAACGATGATGGCATAATTAGAAACGAAAAGAAAATCAGGGCGTCAATTAATAATGCCAAAAGATTTTTAGAGATTCAAAGAGAATTTGGCAGCTTTAGCGACTACATATGGAGGTTTGTGGATTATAAGCCCATCATCAATTCATGGGAAAGGGAGTCCCAAATTCCTGCTAAAACTAAGTTATCTGAAGAAATCAGCAAAGACTTAAAAAACAGAGGCTTTACATTTTTAGGGCCCATTATCATTTATTCTCACATGCAGGCAACAGGACTGGTAAATGACCATATAGTAGATTGTTTTAGGCATAAGCAAATTTGTCAACTACATATTTGCCAAAAAGCATTGAAGTGCTGTCCTCTAATGGATTCATGAACTTTAGGAGAGTTTACTTCAGATGTAGGTTCCTTTGCTTTTGGGATTCTTTTATTCAAAGGGTCGCAAAAAGATGGTTTCTTAAAACCGAATTTAATAATATTTGCCCTTGCAAGTTCGTCAAATTCAATTTATCCACCCCCACCTAATACATATGTAGTGGGGTTTGTACAAAATGACCATGCTATATAAATCCTGTCTCGCGGTTTTATTCGTCAATCAATTAAGCGAGTAGAAGATAATTAGGGAAGCTTTCATGAGAATATGCAAAATATTGAAGGGATTTTGTATTTTATGTGGAAATAC
>JAMNZY010000142.1 GCA_023622055.1 Bacillota bacterium | reverse complement strand
TGATGATATAAGTTTGCTCATTCGACTTACAAAGTTCATGTAATGGCATTGATTTTGAATAAAGGCCTTCTTTTGTTCAGGGGTAAAGGCAATCATACCTATTACACCCTCAACGCCTCTGTCGCTTTCTATAGGGTAACAAACCTCCGCTTCTTCACGGCAGTTTTGTTTGCCGCTACACTCAGCACATGCATTGGTAGTCCTGGGTTCAGTAATAACATATTGTTTGCCCGTTTTTATGCATTTTTCAAATACAGAATTTTTAGGAGCATACTTGCCTATTCTTTCATAATACTTACCTGTTCCCGCAATTCTCTTTAATGAACTGTCAAGAATTGTTACATCAAGGTTGGTAACGGCCATTATGGCTTCGGCAATTTCTTGCAATTCCTTTTGCAATTTATCTAAGGCCAATACCTTCCACCTCCCTATATTAATGGGTAGAACTATTCTACGACCACTAATTATTTTCCTTCATCCTATATCCTTAAAGGGCTTTACAAAAATATGAAATTATCCCTTTGTAATTGGTATATCGCTTATTATCGATATGATAGTAGAAAAATGCCAGCAGATTAGTTATAATTAAATTTAAAGTGGAATTACATATATAGTAAATAGCCTTACCATTTAAATTCGAGGAGGAAGCACAGTGATACATATTGTTTCTGATAGTTCCTGTGATTTGCCTGATGACTTTCTTAAAAAACATAATATTTCCATTGTCCCCTTGACAGTCAGGTTTGATGACGACAAAGAATATAGGGAAAGAATAGATATTACTCCTGAAGAATTTTATAAAAAAATGGCAGCGTCAAAAACACTGCCTAAAACGGCCCAACCTTCCCCTGCTTGTTTCCTAAAAGTTTTTGAAGAAGCGGCATCCCCCGGCGATGAGATTTTGTGCATTACAATTTCATCAAAACTCAGCGGCACCTTTCAATCGGCCAATTTGGCTAAAAAAATGACATCTATACCTGTTACCGTCTTTGATTCCCTTGCCGCATCTCCAGGTCACGCCCTGCAGATTATGAGGGCAGTAGAGCTTAGGGATTCGGGGCACAGCATTGATGAAATAGTGGCAGATTTAACTCATTACAGAGACAATGAAATGACAATATTTATTTACCTAAAGAGTTTGGAAAACATCGTCAAGGGCGGCCGCATAACAAGATTTCACGGGTCTTTGGCCAAGGTGATGAATATTAAATTGATTTGTGAGGGGATAGAAGGCGAAGTGGTGCCTCTGGAAAAGGTGCGGGGGGAGAAAAGAGCTATAGAACGCCTTATATCCATAATCGGTCAGCGAAAAAGTGACTTTTCGGATACAATCTTTTATCTAACTCACACAGAAAATCTTGAAGATGCTGAATATATAAAATCTGAATTAATAAAGCGATATAATCCTCGAGAAGTGCTAATTCATACAACGGGACCTACTGTGGGAACTTATTCGGGTCCCGGAGGCATAGTGTTGACTTTTTAATCATGACCATTTTAATAAGGGCTTGTGGAAACCGAAAATACCACAAGCCCTTTAACTTTTAAAGCTTTACTTTGATAAGATCTTCATAATTTCCCCGAAATAAATACAGTGGTAATCATTATCTCTGTACCACTGATCTTTTATTTCTTTTGAAAGGAGCTCTGGTTCCAGAGTGTTTTTATATACTATCTTGCAAACAAAGTGTAAATCTCCTTCAGCAATATATGGCGATTCAATGCCATCTATGTACACAGGTGTTATGCCACATTCTTGAAATTTATCCATATTTCTTCCGGATTCTTTCCCACAAACGGCTATAGCCTCTTTTAGCTTTCCATCTGTAGAAAAGCTCACTGTAAAAGTATTTGCATCCTTTATTACTTCATGGGTGTAGCGAGAAAATCTAACTAAAACAGTTAAAATTGGCTTGTTCCATACACGGCCAATGGTAGCCCAGCCAATGGTCATAGTGTTTAACTTGTCCTTGGATTTTACAGTCAACAATGCACCCTTTGGCAGTTGATTTATAACTTCTTCCGATACATTTGCAAGAGTTATCTCTTTCACAAAAATCTCCTCCTGAAAAATTTATTATGCTTAACCTAATAACTAAAATTTTAATATATTAATAAAAAAATGATAAAATTGAGGTGTAAAAATGTCAAAAGAGCAGCTTAAAACCATTTTTGTCTTGTTAAACTATACCTTGGGCATTATCATTGCCGCTGTTTCAATAATGCTTTTTGCTAAAAGAGAGCTTGTAGCACCCCTTTACATTACTGCTGCCATTGTTGTTGTTGGGCCTATCGAAAACTTATTAATGGCAATGGTAAGACAAGAGGAACGGTGGATTATTGACCAGATAACAAGTGTGATATTTTTAATTTTTTTGCTCCTTGCAGTTCTAGAATTCACCAAAACACCTTAAATTTTAGCATCTAATACATCTAAATTAATATTATTATGCCATTATTTAGGTTGTGAATCAATTGATTTCGGAAATTATTTGGTTTTAACTTTATTTTTTTGCCTTACTTTGTTGTTTATGTTATAAATATAAATACATGGCTACTTGTACAAAAGAGCTTAAAACTAATAGCGTCAAAGGAGGTTTTCTATGATGAATGTAGAAAAATACTTGCGAAAAGTAGGTGACGAAATCTGGTTTACCGAATTTGAGAAAGACAACCTAAAAATCGATTATCGGATAAAAGAAGTAGTTTACTCAGAAACCTCCCCATTTCAACATATACTGATATTGGATTCCTATGATTATGGACCAATGCTGGTATTAGATGGCGCCATTCAAACCACCACCCGGGACGGATATATTTACAACGAGATGATTACACATGTACCCCTCAATATCCATCCAAATCCAAAAAATGTCCTGATAATCGGTGGCGGCGACTGTGGAGCAGCCAGGGAAGTAGCTAAATATCCGGGCATCGAAAAAATTGATATGGTGGAAATCGATGAAAAGGTTGTGGAAGTTTCTAAAAAATACTTAAAAGAAGTTTCGGGAAATCTTTCTGATCCGAGAGTGAACTTTATTTTTGACGATGGCTCTGCCTATGTTAAGCAAAAAAGAGATTATTTATATGATGTGATTATAGTTGATTCATCAGATCCCGTAGGGCCGGCAGTAAAGCTTTTTGAAACTGAGTTTTATCAAGATTTGTATAACAATTTGCACGAAGACGGCTTAATGGTTTGCCAGAGCGAGTCGCCTATTTACTATCCAGAAATGATGGTAAGTATACATAGGCGATTAAATAACGTATTTCCCATTGTCAAAATGTACATGGCAACTGTACCCACATACCCAGCAGGGTTTTGGACATTTACAATAGGTTCCAAAAAATATCACGAGCCAAATCCCGAGGCCTTTGATAAAGAAACTAAGTATGTAAATAAAGAGATTATAAAAAGCTGTTTTTCTCTTCCAAATTTCGTAAAAGCACAATTAAACATTGATTGACTAAAATAAAATTTGGCACTGAATGCCCAGCATGTCAGTGCCAAATTTTGTTTAAAAACATATACAAACCTTTATTTAACCGCTAAATTCTCCTACCAGTCCCAACTTCCTAATCAGTGGTACAATAGCAGCTGCTGTAACCGCTATAAGGAAACTATAAATTAAATCGGTGAAAATAAAGGGAAACGTCCCCGTTATTATGGCAGTCTTTAAAGACATGGATTTGCCCAAATAGAAATTCATAATAATGTATAAATGCATAATGCCGCAAAAGTAGACTGCTGACATGCCTGCTAAAACTGTGCAAAATAGACTGGTCACTGTGACTTTCGTAAGCCTTTCAGTAAGTTTCCCTATGATATAGGAACACAGCAGAAATCCTATTATGTAACCAAAAGTGGGCTGGAAAATATACGTAATGCCACCTCCATTGGTAAAAATGGGAAAGCCCATAAGCCCAATGCTCAAATACAGTAGCTGAGAATAAAAACCCCTTTTTGCCCCTAACAATATTCCCGAATAGGCACAAAACAAATACTGCAGTGTAAAGGGAACAACAGGAGTTGGTATTTTGATAAATGCTCCAACAGCTGTAAGGGCTGCAAATAACGCTATTAAAATCATGTCCTTTGTTTTAAGACTCATATTCTTTTCTCCTCTTTACATTGTCCCCTTTATTTTATCAAGGTTAGAGTAGTATTGTCAACCATTTTAATAACTATAGTATACATATAATGAATAAAAAATCAAAGCAATAATCCCGATTAAAATTAAGTCTGCAATAATGGTGGCTTTTATAATTGGACCTATGCCGATAGATTTGCCGTCCTTTTCCATGGCATAAATAACCGCCCTTATAAGCATTATGCCAGGTATGGCCCCAGCACCCGTTAAACACATTATAAGGCCAAATGTTATAAAAATACCTTGAATTCCAAGTCTTACCCAGTCTCTGAAAGTCAGTTCCGGCCTATCGTCATCCCCCACAATAAATTGTACACTGGCTTCAACCGCTTCAACAGCCAAACCTACAACACCTACAATCAAATCTTCCAAAGTCATTTTTGCATAGCTTTCCGCTTGAGCTTTTGCCCTTTCCTGGGCTTGTCCAAAATCACTGTATGTATAATCATCATACGTATTGTAGCTGTTTTGGCTGGCATACTTTAAAAACTCATCATATTCCCTTCGGGTGTCAGGATTTCCTAAAATTTCATAGGCTTCGCCTATTTCTACAAACCTTTCATGGGCATCGGGTAGTTTGCATACATCTGGATGGTACTTTTTGGCTTTGTCGCGAAAAGCTTTCTTAATTTCTTCAAATGTTGCATCTTTAGATACTCCTAAAATTGCATAATAGTCTTTTAGTGTGGCCGAAGCCTCCATTTGATATTCTCTCCTTTTTATTGAATTAGCAAATCTTGGTTGAAACGCCACATTCCATTATACATTATTATTTTTTGTTTTGTATTTAATGGTTTTTTGCCTATTCCCATTGAAAGACATCTGCCCCCATATTATTGGCCATTTCTCAACAGCACACCTTGTTCCTTTGTGTCAACAGAAATATAGGTTTAAAGCAAAACAAAAGGCTACCCTGATTTACAAGGTAGCTGTCTTTTAAAGGCATTAACCTTTCAATTTCTTAATTTCCTGGATGAGCACAGGGATAACCTCATGTAAGTCTCCTACTACTCCGTAGTCTGCAACATTGAAAATTGGTGCGTCTGGGTCTTTGTTGATTGCCACTATCACATCGGAGCCGCTCATACCTGCCAAATGTTGTATGGCGCCGGAAATGCCGCAGGCAATGTATAGTTTTGGGCTGACGGTCTTGCCTGTTTGACCTACCTGATGGCTGTGAGGTATCCAGCCGGCATCAACCGTAGCACGGGAAGCACCTACAGTGCCACCTAAAACTTTGGCCAGCTCACGAATGGGAGCAAAACCTTCAGGTCCGCCTACACCACGGCCTCCTGATACAATAATCTCAGCACCTTCCAAGTCTACTATTTCTTCTCCCACTTCATTGATGATTTCTAGGAGTTTAGTGCGGATTTCATCGGGAGAAACATGTATTTCTTCTTTTA
>JAMNZY010000066.1 GCA_023622055.1 Bacillota bacterium | reverse complement strand
TACCTCAAAACTAATCATTGCCCCAAAGCCATCCATCTGTCTTTTTGCAATTTCATGGCCTTTAAAACTTTTAAGGCCCGGATACATCACCGATTTAACTTTTGGATGTTTTTCTAAAAACTCTGCCACACGGATAGCGTTGGCTTCATGCTGACGCATTCTAAGGCCAAGGGTTTTTAATCCCCTCAACATCAGCCAAGCATTAAAGGGGCTCATAACAGCGCCTAATTCGCACATATAGTCAAATTTTAGCTTTTGTATGAAAGCCCCATCTCCGGATATGGCAACTCCTCCTAAGGCATCACCGTGGCCGCATATGTATTTTGTGGCACTGTGGACTACCACATCAACACCAAAACTAAGGGGTCTTTGGAAATAAGGTGTTGCAAAGGTATTGTCCACAACAACTTTGATGCCTTTTGATTTTGCCAGTTTCACTATTTCCCTGATATCTATTATCTCCAGATTTGGATTGGAGGGTGTTTCAAAATATAAAAGCTTTGTATTATTATCAATGGCTCTTTCCACAGTTTCAGCTTTGGTAAAATCTGCACTTTTACAAGCAATGTGGTACTTTGGAAGAAGTTTGTGGGTCACTGTAAAGCTGGAACCGTATAAGGTCTTATGGACCACTACATTATCCCCTGGAGACAAAAGAGAGAGCAATACGGAAGATATGGCCCCCATCCCAGAAGCAAAGGCTACCGCATCTTCACCACCTTCCAGCTCACTCATTCTCTGCTCAAATAGTCGCAATGTGGGATTGTTGCCTCTGGTATAGATGAAGCCTTCCTTTTTAAAGTCCATGATATCCTCGGCATCTTTAACATCATCAAATACAAAGGTGCTTGTCATAAATATGGGAGGGTTTAATGCAGCTTTTGGATTTTTGCTTTTCACTCTCCCATGAATGGAAAGGGTATCAAAGCTATAGTAGTCTTCTCTCAACATCATTCCCCCTGTTAACTTTTTCCAAGTGAGCTTGAAGCTTGCCTGTAACTGGCAATAACAATTATACATCATTTTAAAAGTCATTTTAAGTCTGAGGCAAAGCTCATTTTTTCAAAAAAAATATGTTTAGACCATTGAAAATGGCCTAAACATATTTCGTCAATTTGAATTTTAGCAACTCCAGTTTCCATGGCAGCTTTTGCTACTTCACATGCTACATGGGCAGCAACTCTTTTATCAAAGGCTCCAGGGATGCAGTAGTCTGGTGACAGCTCTTCGGGAGCAATAAGTGACGCTATCGCATGGGCCGCTGCTATTTTCATTTCTTCATTTATATCTGTTGCCCTGGTTTCCAAAGCTCCGCGGAAAATACCTGGAAAAGCCAGCACATTGTTTATCTGGTTGGGAAAATCCGAACGGCCAGTTCCTACTACTCTTGCCCCTGCTGCCTTAGCATCATCAGGATATATTTCAGGCACCGGATTTGCCAAAGCAAATACTATTGCATCTTTTGCCATGGCTTTTACCATGTCCTGTGTCACTGTTCCAGGGCCGGATACTCCGATGAAGATATCCTTGTCTTTAATTGCATCAAAAATATTGCCCTTTAAATTTTGTTTATTTGTAATCTCGGCCAACTCTTGTTTGCTGGGATTTAGATCTGTCCTATCTTTTGATACAATTCCCCTGCTGTCACATACAACTACATCAGCAACTCCTGCAGAAAGAAGTAGTTTAGCTATAGCCACACCAGCAGCCCCTGCACCGCTTATAGCAACTTTCACATCTTTTATGTCTTTTTCCACTATTTTAAGAGCATTTATAATTGCGGCTAAGACCACCACAGCTGTGCCGTGTTGATCATCATGAAAAATAGGAATATCCAACTCCTCTTTTAATCTCTTTTCTATTTCAAAGCATCTGGGAGCCGAGATATCTTCCAGGTTAATTCCTCCGAATGTAGGCGCTAGATACTTTATGGTTTTTACGATTTCATCTACATCCTGGGTATCTAGGCAGATGGGAAATGCGTCTACACCACCAAAATTTTTAAAAAGCACCGACTTTCCTTCCATTACAGGCATTGCTGCTGCGGGACCGATATTACCTAAGCCCAAAACTGCCGATCCGTCAGTAACAACAGCAACTACTCGCCCTTTTGCTGTGTATTCATATGCCAGCTCAGGATCATTGTTAATTTCCTTACAAGGTTCAGCTACACCTGGCGTGTATGCAAGACTTAAATCCCTACTGTCTCTCAATTGAACTTTGCTGATTACTTCTATTTTGCCCCGATTTTCTCTATGTAACTTTAAAGCTTCTGTTTTTATGTCCACCATAAAACCTCCTCTATTTATTGATTTTACTGAATTCTGTACTTTTCAGGTTCAGTTTCGTAGAGATTATTTCCTTCAGAATCGATGACAACTATTGCAGGAAAATCTTCAACATAAAACTTGTGGATGGCTTCAGCACCTAAGTCCTCATAGCATACCACTTCAGCTTTTTTAATGCTCTTAGAAATTAAAGCTGCAGCTCCCCCCACGGCTCCAAAATAAACGGCACCGTGCTCTTTCATTGCTTCAATTACTTCTTTGGATCTTGAACCTTTTCCAATCATGCCTTTTAGACCCAGTTTCAATAGCTGGGGCGTATAAGGATCCATTCTATAGCTGGTGGTGGGTCCTGCAGGGCCTACAGCATAACCGGGTTTAGCCGGTGCAGGCCCTACGTAGTATATAAACTGTCCATTTAGATCGATGGGAAGTTCTTTTCCCTGATTCAAGAGCTCAACTAACCGCTTGTGAGCCGCATCTCTGGCAGTATAAATCTCTCCTGTTATCAGGACATTATCTTTAGCTCTAAGTTTCCTTACTTCTTCAGTGGTAACAGGAGTCTTTATCCTAATTACTTTTTCCACCGATTTTTCCTCCTTCAATCTCATATAAGCTTTTCCGCATGCCGGGATGCGTGACAGCAGATATTGACGGCTACCGGCAGGCCAGCTATGTGAGTGGGAAAATACTCAATGTGCACTGCAAGAGCTGTAGTTCTGCCGCCAAGACCTCCAGGCCCTATACCCGACTTATTTATTTCTTGCAAAATTTCCTTTTCCAGTTGGGCATATCGCAAGTTGCTATTGTGCTCTCCTACAGGTCTAAATAAAGCCTTTTTAGATAAAATGGCAGCCATTTCCATAGTGCCACCGATACCTACTCCAACAATAATTGGAGGACATGGATTGGGACCAGCATTGACGGCTGTTTCTACTACAAAGTTTTTTACACCTTCTATGCCGTCGGCAGGTTTTAACATTTTTAAACTACTCATGTTTTCGCTGCCAAAACCCTTGGCAGTTACAGCTATCTTTACTTTGTCTCCGGGCACTATTTTTACATGAATTACTGCCGGAGTATTGTCTTTGGTATTGGTCCTGTCAAAAACAGGGTCACTGACTACTGACTTTCGTAAATAACCTTCGGCATATGCTTCTCTTACACCCTGGTTTATTGCCTCATTAAAATCTCCATCAACTATTCTCACTTCCTGGCCCAGCTCGACAAATACTACTGCCATCCCTGTATCTTGGCAAATGGCTATTTTTTCCTGGGCAGCAATTTCGTCATTTTTAATTATCTGTCGTAAAACCGATTTGCCTACAGGAGATTCTTCAAGCTCGCATTGTTCTTTAAGTTTGTCATAAACATCTTTGCCGATAAAATAATTGGCTTCTAAAAACAAATCTCGCACAGTATTCTTGATGACTTCCGCTTTAATTTCTCTCACAAAATTCACCTCTCAATTTTCTCACAACTAAGGCAAAAATTTGCCAATAAACAACCAGATTATTTCTTTATTGCAAAACCACTGGGTTCCGTCATATTTCTGGGACACAACACCTTTTCCATTTCTTCTGGAGTTAAAACACCCTTTTCAGAGATTATTTCCGGCACAGTCTTGTCAGTGCTCATATAATTCCTACACTTCTTTCCACCATGGCCTGACATCTTTCCCTATTTGCCGTTATTCCTACAATACACTTTTCCCTGAAGACTTGTATGACATTTGTGAGTATCTCCACAGATTGTATTATATTAAAAATCATCACAGGTTCCATAACATTTAGCTCCAACTGACCTGCTTTGACAGCAAGGCCTACCGTATGGTCATTTCCAATGACCTGGAAAGCTACTTGGTTTACTACTTCAGCTATAACAGGATTGACTTTCCCAGGCATTATTGATGAACCTGGCTGAACTGGAGGTAGTTTTATTTCACTAAGGCCGGCTCTAGGCCCTGATGCCATTAGTCTCAGATCATTGGCTATCTTTGACAAGTTCAGCGCTAGAATTTTCAAACTCCCAGAAAAAGCTGCAAGGGTATCAGTGTTTTGTGTTGCATCTACCATATTTTCAGCACTATTAAGGGGAAGACCAGATATTTCTCTTAGATTCTCTACAACTGATTCAATATATTCTACATTGGCATTTAAACCAGTGCCAACAGCAGTAGCTCCCATGTTCACTTCATATAGAGCTTCAGAAGCTGTCTTAATTCTGAGTATGTCTCTTCTGATTGCTTTAGCATAGGCTCCAAATTCTTGTCCAAGACGAATGGGTACAGCATCCTGAAGATGGGTGCGACCCATTTTAATTATATCATCAAACTCCTGGGATTTCGCCATAAGGGCCTGATACAGTTCTTCTAACTCTGACAAAAGATTTTTTGTCAGCTTAAGTATCGCAATTCTAGCAGCTGTAGGGAATACATCGTTAGTTGACTGAGACATGTTCACATGGGAGTTAGGTGAAATCAGTTCATAGTTCCCCTTTTCGCCCCCCAGTATCTCAATAGCCCTATTGGCAATTACTTCATTGGTATTTATATTTAGTGATGTCCCTGCGCCACCTTGTATAACATCAACTACAAACTCATCAATAAACTTGCCTTCTAAAATTTCCTCGGCAGCTTCCACAATAGCTTCACCTATTTTGCTGTCCAATTGCCCTACTTTCATATTGGCAAGGGCTGCTGCCTTTTTAACCATAGCAAGAGCCAATATCAGCTCTCTATGGGGTCGGTACCCAGTAATAGGGAAATTCTCCAAAGCCCGTTGGGTTTGGATGCCATAATATGCATCCTTTGGCACTTCTTTTGTGCCAAGCAAATCTTGCTCGAATCTCAGCTCTGTCACTTAATTGACCTCCTTTGTTTTTTTAGCAAACCTGCTGTTAGTTGTCCTTGGCTAATTCAACGCAACGCTTAGCGAGTATAACAACAGGATCTACATATTCTTTAGATAAACCTATTTGTTGAGCAAGGACAGGCAATTCAGTACAACCTAAAATTGGCAAAGCAACTTTATTTTCGCAATATCTATTAATAAGAGCTTCAAATTCATGTGGAGTAACGTCAAAATTTGATGATTTGACTCCATATATCCAGCTCATAATAATATCCTTGTCAGAATCATCGGGCTCAATTATGTTTAAATCAAATTCCTTAAATATTTTTGTATAAATTCCAGAGGCATATGTGCCTTTTGTTGCAAGAAGCAAAAAATCTTTAATATCAGGTTTTGTCTCTTTTAAGTAAATTGCCGTTTCCCGAATCATATTGAGGATTTTTACTTTTGTATATTTAATCAAATCATCATAAAAATAATGTGCCGTATTGCAGGGAATGGCTATGTAGTCTACTCCCATTGTCTCAAGTTTTATAACTGACCTTATCATTTCCATTCTTGGATCTTCTCCAGCGCCGCAGATATATTCTGTCCTATCAGGTATTTGGGTATTGTTGTCAATAATTATGTGTATATGCTCCTGATCTGTTGCTGCATCAGTGTAATCAATTATTTTTTTGAACAAATCACAAGTTGCAGCGGGACCCATGCCTCCTAATATTCCCAATATCATGTTTACCACCTCAAAGAAATTAAGTTTTTATTTTGCTCTGTCTTGATATATATTAATGCAAATTTCGTGCCAAGACTTTAAGCCCATATTTCCCAATAAAAAAGGCAACAAAAATATAAAATCGGGATAGATTTCTTCCCGTTATATAATTATTTATCCCATTAAAAAATAAAAGAGGGGGATTGCACCGCAGTACATTATTTAAATCGGAACAGCAAATATTAAGTATTATTAGGTAAAAGAAGTATAGAATTATTGCAGCCAAACTTGTTAGTTTGGCTGCAATAATTTAATTTTAAGTTGAAATGGATTTTTTAGCTGGCAGCTGAAGTTCTCCTTCAGTAGCTGACACTAATATAGTACCGGCCATATCACCAGTAACGTTAATACAGGTTCTTGCCATGTCAAGGATTCTGTCAATTCCTCCAACAAGCACCATACCTTCTAAGGGCAGACCTACTGATTGAAGGACCATCGTAAGCATTATAAGACCTGCACCTGGGACTCCGGCAGTACCTATTGAAGCCAAAGTAGCAGTTAACACTATTGTCAGCTGTTGAACAAAAGTAAGGTCTATACCATAAATTTGTGCCACAAATAATGCACAGACTCCTTGGTACAATGCTGTGCCATCCATGTTTATGGTAGCTCCCAAAGGCAGGACAAAACTACTTATGGATTTAGGAACACCCAAATTTTCTTCTGCACATCGCATCGTAATAGGAAGTGTTCCAGAACTGGAACTAGTAGTAAATGCAACCATCATAGCAGGAGCTGCTCCTTTAAAGAATGTGACGGGGCTCATCTTTGCAGAAAAATAAACTGCCCCTGAATAAACTATAGCAGCATGTAGGAAACAACTCAGATAAACTGTGATTATTACTTTTAATAGAGGCAGTAATGCTGATGGTCCGTGTTCAGCCACGACAGGAGTAATAAGGCCAAAGACTCCTATAGGAGCAAAAGCCATTATTATTGCCACATTTTATAACACACTTCTGCTATACTATCAAAAAATGTAAGGAATGGTTTAGCTTTCTCCCCTACCAGAGTAATCCCAATGCCTAGAATTAAAGCAAAAAAAATAATTTGAAGCATATTGGCATCTACCATGGCTTGAATGGGATTTGTGGGAATGATATTTAGAAAGGTTTCTATTACCGAAGGAACTTCTTTTGCTTCAGCTGTTGCATCAACGGGAATACTTAATCCAAGGCCCGGATTTACCATGTTGGCAAGAAATAAGCCTAATACAACTGCTATGGCAGTAGTTACTAGATAATAAGCTAATGTTTTAATACCTATTCTTCCTAATTTTCCTACATCACCGGTGCTGGCACTGCCGACTACTAGCGAGGATAAGACTAATGGGACGATAATCATTTTGATGAGATTTAAAAATAAATTTCCTAAAGGTTTTATATAGATCGTTGCAACTTCTGGTGATGATTGAAACATGAGGCCTGCCATTACACCTAGAGCCAACCCAATGAAGATTTTCGTCGATAAACTAAGCTTATTCACAAAATAACCTCCTTTACAGTCTTTTTAATAACTCTTCTTACTCCTTTGGCAAGCGCTATCACCCTTTATAGTAAATATATTTTTTCAAAATAGGATTTATGTTTATAAAAATGCAACTATCAAAATTAAATATTAAATCATAAAACTCTGAAAACTTGAGTTAGTAAAAGGGATAAAACAATATAAATTTTATCCCTTTCACTGTTTTACCTGTTACCTATATAGTGAAGAATAGACTGCCCCTTTTTAGAAAGTACAGTTCCTTGTCGCCCCACATTAGTTTCTACAAATCCCAGGGATTTAGCTTTATTTATTAAATTCCTGATTTGCCCCTCTGTCAGCGGAATATTTTCCTCTTTGGCAAGCTCTGCTAAGTATCGTCGCCCTAAACCATCTGAATTCATTAATTTTTTTAATAGCCAAATCATATCTCTGCCTAATATATCTACTAAAATATTGTCTTCCTTTTTAACAAAACTTGCTGTAATATATTCTGGCAGTTCTGTTTTGTCTAATTTCCTGCCTTTTACTCCAATAACCGTCAAATACTCCATGGCATTTTCCAACTGTCTGATATTCCCCGGCCAGTCATAATCGAATAATGCCTTAATGGCATTTTCGTCTAGAATCTCGTCAAGGCTGGTAATTTTGTTTTTGCTGTACTTTTTTAAAAAATAGTTGGCTAAAACCAAAATATCCGACTTTCTCTCTCTTAAGCTCAACGTTCTCAAAGGCAACACATTAAGTCTATAGTATAAATCCGATCTGAAATTTCCTTTATTGATTTCTTCCACTAAATCTTTATTCGTGGCAGCAATTATCCTTACATCAATGGGGATTTCTTTTATCCCGCCAACCCTTCTTACTTGTCTCTCCTGGATTACTCTCAATAATGTGCACTGAAATTCTAAAGGGGCATCCCCTATTTCATCAAGGAAAATAGTTCCACCATGAGCTTCTTCGAAAAGTCCCCTTTTGCCACCTTTAACTGCACCAGTAAAAGAACCTTCTTCATACCCAAAAAGTTCTGATTCAATCAGACTTACCGGCATTGATGCAAAGTTTACAGGAACAAAGGGGCCAGATGCCCGCTTAGAAGCAGAGTGAATAGCTTGAGCAAATAATTCTTTGCCAGTGCCACTTTCTCCCTGGATTAAAATGGTAGAATCAGTAACTGCGAAAGTTTTGGCTTTTTCCACTAACTTTTCCATGCTTTTACTTACGTACACTATATCATCAAAGGTATAGTATTTTGTTCTAATGGCCTTTCTCGTTGTTATTCTCCGAATCTCGTGCTCGTTTCTTTCAATTTTTTCCCTTTCCTCAAAAGTATAAATAATTCCATCTTCGCTGCCTCGACCTTCAATTACATTAGAAGTTACAAATAAGGTATTATCGCGAATTACAATTACTTCAACTTGGGCCTCACTGTTTTTCATTGCCATTTCAGGCAGTACATCTTTAATATCTTTTCCAATAATATCTTTATCTGAGCAGCCTAAAAGGTTGTACATTTTTTCATTGCTGACTATGATGGTTCCATCTTTTTTAACATATAAAATCGCCACCGGCAAACAATTGGCAACAGTCTCTAATCTGCTACTAATCACCTTCATTTCTTTCGCATTGTCGTTGATTCGATTTAATAATCTGATTATTTCATTTATGTAATGGGAAGAGAGACTGTCTCCCAATACTTCTATTAAACCAAGTTTTCTAGCTATATCTGCCAATGTAGTTATGTCTATTTGTCTAGTACCAATGTTGATGACTTTTTTTACTCCATGGGGAACCAGATTTGGCTCCCCTACTGTAACAGCTATATCAAGTTTTGGATAAGATTTGATACCAGGATAGAAGGGATAATATTTTATATAATTTACTCCCAGTGCCTGTAATTGTTCTATGGTTTGATAGGTGGTCTCTGCCCTATCATTGACCAAAAGTACCTCAGTGGCTTTGGGAAGGTCTAATAATCCTTGAATATGTCTATGGTTTATTACCCGCCGGGCCACAACATAATTTAAACCTTTATCTATAAGTTCCTGAATCCGATCATCTAATTATCCGGGGAGAGGATAATACAACAAGGGAGTTTGCAATGTCAAAATCCAAATCATCTTGAAAGCAATAGGGTTCAACTTTAACGTATTTGCCAAAAACCTCCTCCAGCTGGATGGCCAAGTTAACTGATGTTGTTTTCCCCGGACTTAACATTATGAGTTTTTTCATATACACCCCCTCCAGTGTTGTGGGCTGTGTGCAAAGTACTTACGGTATGTACTCGCCATGGCAATTGTTGGACTTTTGTGAAATTCTTTAAATCACAGCATCAACAAAGAGTCTTTACAGCTGCAGGCATCCTGGGAAAGCTCTTCATGGGTAAAAGCAGAAATAAAGGTTTTAGTGATAAGGATTTTATTTTCCTCCATTATACCTTTGATATCATGTTCCATAACTTCTCCCTTAATGCCTGTGCACCAGTTTGTAATTATCCCTACTGCCTGATAGCACATGCCAAGCTCCTTTGCAAGGACCACTTCAGGTACATTTGTCATGCCCACCACATGACCGCCAAGGATTTTAAACATGTTAATTTCACTTGCAGTTTCAAATCTGGGCCCTTCTGTGCAAACATATACGGCTTCCCCTTTTATTTCAAGGCCTGT
>JAMNZY010000145.1 GCA_023622055.1 Bacillota bacterium | reverse complement strand
ACACTGCTTGTATCATTATATTAACGCTTCAGCCTTATTTATGTCTCATTCTTTGTTTTTAGACCTTTTGGAACAATTTGTGTTTATTTAATTTTGATTTAAATTTATTATATATAAATTATTCTAAGTTTTCAACTATCATTTGGACAAAAAAATGCCAGCAATGCTGGCATTAATTATAGGAGAGGTAACATATTATGCAATTAAGCTGCAAAGCTCCTTTGTCATCTCATGAGTGGTGGCACTGCCCCCTAAGTCGGGAGTTAGGTTTTTGCCTCGCTTAAGTAGATCAAATACCCCATTGCGTATAGCATGGGCTGCTGTATCTTCACCTAAATGCTTTAGCATCTCCACTGCAGATAATATTAGAGCTAGGGGATTTGCGATATTTTTTCCCGCAATATCAGGGGCACTTCCGTGAACTGCCTCAAATATGGTAAACTCCTGCCCTTCGTTGATTCCGGGGACTACACCAAGGCCTCCTACCAGTCCTGCACATAAATCTGAAATAATGTCGCCGTATAGGTTTTCCGTGACAATCACGTCAAATTTCTCCGGATGTTGCACCAACTGCATACAGGCGTTGTCAACGATAAGCTCTTCGTATTTTATATCTTTGTTTTTTTCTGCTACTTTCCGAGCCTCTTCCAAAAATAGCCCGTCGGCTTTTTTCATGATATTTGCCTTGTGAATGGCAGTGACCTTTTTCCGACCGTGGGCCTTGGCATATTCAAAGGCCTTCTGGGCAATTCTCCTGCTGGCCTTGCGGGTTATTACCTTTATGGCCTCTACTCGGTCGTCATCTATAGCATTTTCTATGCCTGCATAAAGGTCTTCAGTGTTCTCCCTAAATATAACAATATCTACGTTGTTAAATATACTATTAACACCCGGCAGTGATTTAACAGGCCTTATGTTGGCATATAAGTCAAAAGTCTGCCGAAGAGTTACATTTATACTTTTAAAGCCTTTGCCAATTTGAGTTGTGACAGGGCCTTTTAGGGCAACTTTATTGGCCCGGATACTTTCTATGACATGCTTTGGCAGTGGATCCCCGTACTTTTCCAGGGCCTTTTGACCTACCTCCTGTTCATCCCAGCAAATTTTTACACCTGCAGCATCTATGACAGCTTTTACAGCTTCAGTGATTTCGGGTCCTATGCCGTCACCGGGAATAAGGGTCACATTATACATTGCAAACATTCCTCCTGCTTTTCAAGTAATTTATATATCCGCCACAGAGCAAGATTTCCCTTTCCCTATCAGTAACATCTAATATTAATTCAATTTTTTCATCCCTGTTTTTGTTTACGACAGTAATTTTATTGCCCCGCTTTATCTGCTCCTTGATGTCCTCTATTTCTATTTCATCAAAGGCATTTATCTTGTTATAATCTTTTGGGTCTGCAAAGACCAGTGGCAAGATGCCGCTGTTTATAAGATTTGCTTTGTGAATTCTGGCAAAAGACTTGGCAATAACCGCCTTTATTCCAAGGTAAAGAGGCACTAATGCTGCATGTTCTCGGCTGGAGCCCTGACCATAGTTTTCACCGGCTACGATAAATCCTCCGTCGTTTTCCCTGCAATTTTTCGGGAAATCCGGGTCCACACCTGAAAAACAATACTCAGAAAGATACGGTATATTAGACCTGTAGGGAAGCAGCTTTGCCCCTGAAGGCATTATGTGATCGGTGGTTATATTATCTCCTACTTTTAAAACCACTTTCTTTGTCAAACTATCCTGTAAAGGCGTATTTAAGGGGAAAGGTTTAATATTTGGGCCTTTTATGATGCCCTCAGGTTTATTGTCTTCCGGTTTTAAAATCATGTTGTCATTTACATAAGAGATTTCTTCTACTTCTGCAAATATTTCCGGTCCAAGCTTTGATGGATCTGTTATTTTACCGTAGACGGCAGAAATGGCTGCTGTTTCCGGACTTACCAGGTACACCTTTGCCGATTTTGTGCCACACCTTCCCTCAAAATTTCTGTTAAAGGTGCGAAGGGACACTCCGTCGGTTTCCGGCGCCTGGCCCATACCGATACATGGACCACAGCCGCATTCTAGTATTCTTGCGCCACATTCAATTAAGTCCTGCAATGCCCCTGACATGGAAAGCTTTGTCAGCACCTGCTTAGAACCCGGCGAAATCACTAGGCTTACATCAGGATGGACCTTTTTGCCTTTCAGAATTCGGGCAGCCATTACTAAATCTTTGTAAGAAGAATTGGTGCAGCTGCCAATGGCCACTTGGGTAATTTTAGTCCCTTCCAATTCCCTCACAGGCTTTACATTGTCAGGGCTGTGGGGACAGGCAGCCATTGGGACTATCTCTGAAAGGTCAACTGTAATAACCTCATCATATTCTGCCCCCTCGTCAGGATAAAGCTCTACAAAGTCTTCTTCCCGCCCTTGAAGCTTTAAAAACTCCAGGGTTTTCTCATCTGAAGGGAAAATTGATGTTGTTGCACCAAGTTCTGCACCCATGTTGGTAATGGTGGCCCTCTCCGGCACTGACAGAGTTTTTACTCCTTCACCGGTATATTCAAAAATCTTTCCTACACCACCTTTTACCGTAAGTTTGCCCAAAATATAGAGGATAACATCTTTTGCCGTTGCTGGTGGCCTTAACCTTCCCTGCAGGACTATATTGCACACTTTGGGCATTGTCATGGAATAAGTACCGTGGGCCATGGCCGCTGCCACATCCAGGCCACCGGCACCTATGGCTAGACTTCCAATACCCCCTGCTGTGGGAGTATGGCTGTCAGAGCCCAAAAGAGTCCAACCGGGTTTTGCAAAGCGCTCCAAATGGACTTGATGGCAGATTCCATTGCCTGGCCTTGAAAAATGTATGCCGTATTTGCCTGCCACAGTCTTTATGTACAAGTGGTCATCGGCATTTTCAAAGCCTGTTTGCAGCATGTTGTGGTCCACATATGCCACAGAGAGTTTCGTCTTTACTTTTTCAATATCCATGGCCTCCAGCTGCAGGTAGACCATGGTTCCAGTAGAATCCTGGGTTAAAGTGGAATCAACTTTTATCTCAATTTGCTTTCCCGCTTCCATTGAACCAGAGATAAGATGTTCCTTGATGATTTTTTGTGCTAAATTTAATCTCAATTGAAATGCCCCCTAAATTACATGTTTCATATCTTTGTTTATATGGTCATAGTATAGATTTAAAAGTTCTGTGTCATTTAACGGCCGCTTAAGTTCCACAGCAGTTTTTCGAACACTTTCTAGGATTTCCCTTGCCAAATTATCATCGATGGAAATGCCGTATTCCTCTAATTTCTTCTTGATACCTGCTGTACCGGAATGTTTGCCTATTACAAAATGCCGTTTTAAACCTACGTCTTCAGGGTCAAATACTTCGTAGGTCCTGGGATTTTTCAATGCCCCATCTGCATGGATTCCAGATTCGTGGGTAAAGACACTGGTGCCAACTATGGCTTTCCAGGATGGCAAAATCCGGTTTGAAGCTTTCGCCACATATTCGCAAAGTTCCCGAAGTTTTTGAGTCTTTTGCTCCATGTCGAAATTTAGCAGATATTTTAACGCCATGACTACTTCCTCTAAGGCAGCATTGCCTGCCCGTTCGCCAAGGCCGTTGACGGTTACTCCCACATGGGTGGCTCCTGCATAAACGCCGGCTATGGCATTGGCAGTAGCCATACCGAAATCGTTGTGGGTATGCATTTCAATATCTATGTCAACAGCTTTTCTTATCCTCTCTATCCTCTTGGAAATTTCCATGGGAGTCATTATGCCCACAGTATCACAGTACCTAATTCTGTCGGCACCGGCCTCTTTAGCAGCTTTTATGAACTCCAGTAAAAACTCTTCATCGCTGCGGCTAGCATCTTCAGCATTGGCAGAGACGTACACGCCTTCCTTTTTGGCATATTCCACGGCTTTTACCATCCGCTCCAAAACCTCTTCCCTGGTAGAGCGCAGTTTGTGCTCAATGTGTAAATCTGACGTAGCTATGGAAATGGCTACTGCATCTACTCCGCACCGCAGAGATTCTTGTATATCTGAAATTACCGCCCTGTTCCAGGCCATTACCTTGGCCTTTAAGCCCAGCTTGGCTATAGCGGTAACAGTTTCTTTCTCATCTCCGCCCATAACGGGAATCCCGGCCTCAATCTCATCTATACCTATTTCATCCAGCATCCGAGCTATCTGGATTTTTTCTCGATTGGCAAAGACTATACCGGCAGTCTGCTCTCCGTCTCTTAATGTGGTATCTACAAGATATATTTTTTGCTTTCCCGTTTTCATAATGCTTCCTCCTCTGCTTTCCTGAATAATTGTATACAATTATACATGCGCTTTTGGATTTCGTCAAGAGGTTTTTTAAAAATTGTAATAAGAATTTATTATAATATTTGCACCCATATTTTATAATTTTTATAAAGTGACATCTTATTTTTTAAAAGTCCGCTTAAGACTAATCTTTACTAAGCTTTTTTTGTACTTGAAAGGACATAAAATTAAGTATTGGAGGCAGCCATAAAAAACAAAAAAGGCTGTTCACTTTTGCAAATTGAAAGAGAACAGCCTTTCTCGTTTATTTCAGCAAGAGTAGTAATCCACTACTTCTATTTAATCCACTTAATAAAAAGCACTGTTGAGAAAAATAGAGATAATAAAATCAAAGACACCCCTATTATCACTGGTGTATATGTACAAGCTGAAATCATTTCGCCTGATGTCATCCAAGCGTTAGCTCCAATTGGTCTTGAAAGGGTTGCAGCTATATCATGCCCCTTCGAAAAACCCAAATAAACCATTAGACTGCCGCCTAAAAACAATAAAAAAGTCAATATGATTCCCTGTTTAAATTTTGAAGTCATCTACTCATCCCTTCCCATATAATTATATATTTTTTGATGAGTTTGCTTTTTCCTTTTTCAATTTCAAATAATTATCAATATAATTTCCTTCACCAACTTTCAATGAGTCAATTTCTCCGGATTTTGGGTGCACTTGAAGGTAATACTTCTCGCCATTTTTATCGCCAATATAAAGATAAGAAGATTGGATAAAGTAATTTCTATCTAATTTAAAGGAAATAAGGGATCTAACCTCAAAGGATTCTATACCAGTGAAGTTTTGCTCTTTTAAAAGCTCTTTACCTTGCTCGTAAGTATACTTTGGTTTAGTAGCTAGGAATACTATGATTACAATACCTAGAACTACATAAACTTCCCATTTAGGCCGCAGGTTTTTTCCTTCTTTCCGCCACTCGGTTAGAGTCGATACAATTAACAAAGTCAAAGCTCTTGCGGCATAACGCATATTATAAGCATCGGCGTAGATATAATGACTTATGTAGTAAGTAAGCAGAATTAATGCCATATATAAAATTACTTCAAATAATATCTTACTTCGTCTTTTCATTATCTCTTTACCTTCCTCCACAAATTTTGTTTTGAGGGCAATAGTTAATTTATTGGTATATGTTAATTATAATCTAATTTTGTCTGTAACACATTATTTAAATAAAAAAGTCATAACCTTGTATGTGATGAAATCTAAATATAAAAAGAGCATTGCCTCTTCTTTAGAGACAATGCCCAAGATTGTTTAACTATCATATTCACCTATGTGAGCATCGCTAATTAGCCATTTTCCGTCGATTTTCTCTACCAC
>JAMNZY010000099.1 GCA_023622055.1 Bacillota bacterium | reverse complement strand
TATTACATATGGGCCAATTAGGGTGGTACCGCGAGAAAAGTTTCTCGTCCCTAAATGGGATTGGAAACTTTTTTTTAATATATTGAAACCTGCTTATGAAGGAGGAAACAAGAATTGAAATACGATTTTAATCACATCGAAAGTAAATGGCAGAAAAAATGGGAAGAAGACGGAATATATAAAACATCAGAAGACTATGGAAAGCCCAAGTTTTATTGTCTCGAAATGTTTCCATATCCTTCTGGAAATCTCCACATGGGTCATATGCGCAACTATTCCATAGGAGATGTAATCGCCAGATTTAAAAGAATGAACGGCTATAATGTGCTTTATACCATGGGCTGGGATTCATTCGGCCTTCCTGCTGAAAATGCAGCTATAAAGCACAATATCCATCCATACAAGTGGACTTGGAGCAACATTGAAACCATGAGATCTCAGCTAAAACAACTTGGCTTTAGTTATGACTGGGACAGAGAAATAGCTACATGTCATCCTGAATACTATAAATGGACTCAATGGTTCTTCCTCCTATTGTATAAAAGGGGCCTTGCCTATAGAAAAAAGGCCACAGTAAACTGGTGTCCATCCTGTTCAACTGTTTTGGCCAACGAGCAGGTAGTAGATGGCAAGTGCGAGCGCTGTAAATCAGAGGTAAATAAAAAAGAGTTGGAGCAGTGGTTTTTCAAAATTACAGAGTACGCTGATGAGCTTTTAGATGATTTGGAAAAACTTCCCGGGTGGCCAGAAAAGGTTAAGAGCATGCAACACAATTGGATTGGCCGAAGTGAAGGTGTTCAGTTTTCTTTTACTGAAGAGAAAACCGGTGAAAAAATTCCCGTATTTACCACACGGCCTGACACGGTCTACGGTGTTTCATACATTGTCTTGGCTCCCGAACATCCTTTGGTGGAAACTCTTACTGCAGGCACAGAGTATGAAATGCCGGTTAAAAGTTTTAGAGAAAAGATGGCCAAATACAATGAAATTGACAGGACTTCTACTGAAGCAGAAAAAGAGGGCATGTTTATCGGAGCATATGCCATAAACCCCATGAATGGCAATAAAGTGCCCATTTGGATAGCCAACTATGTATTGATGGGCTACGGTACTGGTGCAGTAATGGGAGTTCCTGCCCATGACCAGCGAGATTTTGAATTTGCAAAAAAATATAATTTACCTATAAGAGTTGTCATTTCTCCCCAGGACAAAGTTTTACATCCCGATGAAATGACAGAAGCTTATGTGGACGAGGGGATCTTGGTAAATTCCGATAGATTTAATGGTATGAACAGTCAAGAGGCTATCAAAGCAATTGGGGAATTTATGACTGACAAGGGCATAGGCGAGTTTAAAGTAAACTTTAAGCTGAGAGACTGGCTTATATCCAGACAAAGATATTGGGGTGCCCCGATCCCCATAGTCTACTGTGACAAATGCGGCATAGTTCCTGTGCCGGAACAGGATCTGCCTGTACTTTTGCCAGAGGATATAGAATTTAAACCTCAAGGGACTTCGCCCCTTACAGATTGCCCTGAGTTTTTAAATACAACTTGTCCTAAATGCCAGGGTCCGGCCCAAAGAGAGACGGATACTATGGATACCTTTATGTGTTCTTCCTGGTATTTTTACAGATACACTGATCCCAGAAATGAAACAGCGCCCTTTGATGAAAAAAAAGTAGATTACTGGATGCCAGTTGATCAATATATAGGTGGCGTAGAGCATGCCATACTCCATCTTATGTATTCAAGGTTTTTCAACAAGGTCCTGCGAGATGCAGGTTTGGTAAAAGTTGATGAACCTTTCCAAAATCTCCTGACTCAAGGAATGGTTCTAAAAGATGGTGCGAAGATGTCCAAGTCCCTTGGCAATACCGTAAGTCCTGAAGAAATTGTAGCAAAGTACGGTGCCGACACTGCCAGGCTCTTTATACTGTTTGCTGCTCCTCCAGATAGAGATTTAGAGTGGAGTGACCAAGGTGTAGAAGGCTGCTATAGGTTTATTCAGAGAGTCCTCCGATTAGTGGACGAGTTATCTGAGAAACTAAAGAGTGCCAATGGTGCCGGTGAAAAGGACAGGGAAGTGCGCTTTATAACACATAAGACCATTAAAAAAGTGACTGAAGATATCAGCGAAAGATTTAATTTCAATACAGCCATAAGTGCCATTATGGAAATGGTAAATGGTCTAAATGATTATAAAAACTACAGCATATCCAAAGATGTGCTAAAAGAAGCTTTAGAAAGCCTCCTTTTACTCCTGGCTCCTTTTGCTCCACACATAACTGAGGAACTTTGGCACAAAATCGGCTACAAAGACAGCATCCACTTGATGGCCTGGCCTAAGTGCGATGAGTCGGCCCTGGTGGAAGAGGAAATAGAAATAGTGGTCCAAGTGAACGGAAAGTTAAGAGATAAAATGACCATTTCGGCCCAAGCCACAGAAGAAGAAATGCGGGAGGCAGCACTAAAACGGGAAAAACTTGCACCTTTTATAGAAGGCAAGGAGATTGTAAAGGTCATTACTGTGCCAAAGAAATTGGTTAACATAGTTGTAAAATAATTTTTATCTTCTTGAGCATAGCTGCAAGAGCAGTTATGCTCTATTTTATTTGTTTTGCAAAATATAAGAAGATTATCATCTCAACCAATTGTAATACACTACAAGGCTAAAAAACCTAGGTTGTTGTATTTAGCCAGGGCAAGTATTGTTTTGACAGGTAAAGTGATGTAAAATGTTTAATGTGATTGTAGTAACAATCTGAAATACGTCTAAAGAGAGGTTGAAAATGTATGTTGAAATTGGAGTCAGTAGAGCTTCAAATTGCCAATGGAAATGAAAATGTCTCCATATTGAAAGATATAAACTTAGAGTTGGAAGACAATAAGTTTTACGCTCTGACAGGGCCCAACGGCGGCGGCAAAACGTCCTTAGCCAAAGTTATTATGGGCATTTACAAAAACAACAAGGGGAAAATAATTTTTGACGGAAGAGATATAACAAATCTCAGCATAACAGAGCGTGCCAAAGCAGGTATCAGCTATGCATTTCAAAATCCCCCCAGGTTTAAAGGGATGAAAATAAAAGATATTTTAAGGATTTCATCAGATAACAATTCCCTCAGAGCACGACTCAGGGCTGTGGGCTTGTGTCCTCAAGATTACCTAGACAGGGAATGCGATACCAGCCTTTCCGGAGGCGAGATGAAGAGAGTGGAGCTGGCAACGGTCCTTTCAAGACCTTCAAAAATTGTAATATACGACGAGCCTGAAGCCGGCGTAGACTTGTGGAGTTTTGAAAATTTATTACAGTTAATTCGAGATCACCACAATAAGAGCAATGTAATTAGCATAGTTATAACACATCATGAAAGAGTTTTGTCCCTGGCAGACGAGATAATACTTTTAGCTGATGGAAAGATTGTAGACAGGGGTCCCAGTGACAAACTCCTGCCACTTCTTAGAACTGATTCCAGGTGCTGCTGGGAAGATAATTGCGGAGGTAATGACAATGAAATTAAATGCTATTGAACAAGAACTTTTAGAAACAATTGCAGATTTGCACAAAATACCTACAGGGGCTGTAAATATCAGAAAAAATGGCGAAGGAATATTGCGGCATTCTTCAGCCAACATTGAAGTTCGACCAAAATCGGATAAGCCCGGAATTGATGTGATAGTAGCTCCGAACACCAAAAACGAGGCTGTGCATATTCCGGTTATGATAACCATGTCAGGGGTTAAAGATGTAGTATACAATACTATAGTGATTGGTGAAGGGGCAGATGTGACTGTTGTGGCCGGATGCGGAATTCACAATTCCGGCATGGAAAAGTCCCAACATGACGGCATCCACGAAATAATCGTTAAAAAAGGTGCCAGGATGCGATATATAGAAAAGCATTACGGCAGCGGCCAGGGCAGTGGCGAAAGAGTTTTAAATCCACAGACCCTCCTTACAATGGAAGAGAACTCCATTGTTGAAATGGAGCTTGTACAGATAAAAGGAGTAGACAGTACCATAAGAGATACTAAAGCCAAACTTGCCAAAGGTGCTAGTCTCGTTGTTACCGAGAGACTCTTAACCCATGGCAACCAAAAAGCAGTTTCAGACATGACAATTGAGCTCATTGGCGCAGACTCCAATGCTCAAGTCATTTCTCGGTCGGTAGCCAAGGATAATTCTAAACAGGTATTTCGGCCAATAATCATTGCTCGGGAAAGAAGTAAAGGTCATGTGGAGTGTGATTCCATATTAATAGATCACGGCAAAATCAGCTCCACACCTGCTATTACTGCAGAGCATCCCGATGCTCAGTTAACTCATGAAGCTGCCATTGGCAGAATTGCGGAAGAACAGCTCTTGAAGCTGATGACTTTAGGCCTTACGGAGGAAGAAGCAGAAGATGTGATACTGCGAGGTTTTCTACAGTGACAGCCAAATGTATTATGGTCCAGGGCACTGGCTCTTCTGTGGGAAAAAGTCGGTTAGTTACAGGCCTTTGCAGAGTTTTTAAGCAGGACGGCTTTAAAGTAGCCCCTTTCAAGTCTCAAAACATGGCATTAAATTCGTATATAACTAAGGAAGGGCTTGAAATAGGCAGGGCACAAGCAACCCAAGCTGAAGCCTGCGGTGTTGAGCCTTCCGTATTGATGAATCCCGTTTTATTAAAACCATATACAGATAAAGACAGTCAGGTAATAGTAAAAGGCAGGCCTTTTGGCAGTCTTTCGGCCATGGATTACCATGAGTACAAAATCAACCTGATGAAGGTGGTTAAAGAGTGCTATGATGAGCTAGCCAGAGACAATGACATTATTGTAATAGAAGGTGCTGGAAGTCCTGCTGAGATAAACCTTAGGGAAAGAGACATAGTAAATATGGGCATGGCGGATTTAGTTGACGCTCCAGTTGTCCTGGTAGGGGATATTGACAGAGGAGGAGTATTTGCCGCTTTAGCCGGGACGTTGCTGCTACTGACTGAGGAAGAAAAAGCACGGGTAAAAGGGGTAATAATAAACAAGTTTCGAGGAGATTTAAAGCTTCTTGAGCCTGGCCTTAAAATGCTGGAGGATATTATAAAAAGGCCTGTGCTGGGAGTTGTCCCTTATACTGACATATACATAGATGAAGAGGATTCCCCAGAGGCAGAAAGAACTAGGCTTTTACAAAAAAATAAAGTCCACAATGACTATCCACTTCAGCAAAAGCCTTTGGAAGTGAAAATTTTATCTCTGCCCCGAATCACCAACTTTACTGATTTTGTGCCATTAGGTGAGTTTGAGGATATCAAGCTCTCATATGTATCTGGTGGGCCCATTGGAGATGCTGATTTAGTGGTAATACCCGGTTCTGAAAATCCAAAAGAAAGTGTAGAGTTTATCAGAACTTGGGGCTGGGATAAAGAGATTATTACATTTTATCAAAAAGGTGCGGTGATTTTAGGAATAGGAAGCAGCTTTTCACTGCTTGGAAAAACATTTACTACTGTTTCATCAGCTTCTTCTATCCCGGGTTTAGGTCTCCTTAATATGCATATTAAGTTGTTGCCTGCCGCAAGAACCTACGAAAGTGCGGGGAGAGGTTGCATCTGGTTTGCCCAATTTCGCCAGTATTTTAAGCAGGGCACAAGTGGAGGGTTATACAATACACTCTGGCGATATAATTATGGATGATGGAGAAAAGGAGTTTATAAAAATTATCAGCAAAGGCCATGGTGCTTTTGATGGTATCATATCACAAACAGGGAGAGCAATTGGAACTTTCGTACATGGGATATTTGATAATGCTGATTTTACTAATAAATTTGTAAGTTATTTAAAAAGCATAAAGTTTAATGAAGTTATTGTTGACAAGACCCATTCGTTTGATTTAAAAATGTATAAAGAAGCTGAATATGACCGCTGGGCTAATGTTTTGAGGAAAAGTCTTGATATTGAAATGCTCTATAAAATAATGGGAATAAAAGTATAAGGAGCCGGAGCGTGA